>NZ_CDRSTZ010000005.1:0-41347 GCF_977052095.1 Senegalimassilia sp. | reverse complement strand
TCCCAGCATGGCAAGCAGGTGGGAAACGGAAACGTGTCCGGCAGCGTCGGGGGCAACGGAAAGCACCTCGACCCCTCTGCTGGCCAGGCGCTTTGCCTTCGCAGCCCCGGGCGATGCCTCATTGGCTACGGGTGCGCACGTTGCGACGATAAGCGGAGCGGCGCCCTCGCTGCACGAGCGAACCAGCGCGCAGTCTTCGGGAATGCGCAGGCGCGAGTCAAGCACCACGCGCACGGGTTGGCTGCCAGGTGTGTCGCGGCGGCAGGTCAGCAGCGGGTCGTCGGCAAGCACGGTGCCGATGCCTACGCAGATGGCGGCAAGCCTATGGCGCAGCTCGTGAACATCGGCACGCGCTTCGGAGCCAGTGATCCAGCACGCATCGCCCGACGCGCAAGCGATTTTACCGTCGGCGCTCATGGCCCATTTCGCCACCACGTACGGCGTTTTGTGCGTGATGAAGTGGAAGAACACGGAGTTGAGTTCGTCGCACGCAGCGCGCAGCACGTCTGCGTCCATGCGGATGCCGGCGGCGCGCAGCGCTTCGCAGCCTTTGCCGGCTACGAGCGGGTTTGGGTCGCGGCTGCCCACCACCACGCGCGCGATGCCCGCTGCGATAAGCGCTTCGGTGCATGGCGGCTGCTTGCCGGTGTGGCAGCAGGGTTCCAGCGTTACGTACGCCGTGGCGCCTTGCGCGCATCCGTGCGCCGGGTCGTCGGGGCTGGCCGGTTGGCCGCTTGCGCCTTGCCCGCTGCGCAGCGCGCAGTCGGCCAGCGCGTTGCGCTCGGCATGCGCCTGCCCGTAGCGCTCGTGCCAGCCTTCGCCGATAACGCGCCCTTCGCGCACGATGACGCAGCCTACCAGCGGGTTCGGGTTCGTCCAACCGGCGCCACGCCACGCCAGCTCGATGGCGCGGCGCATGAAGCGCGCGTCATCGGCGTCGTGCTCGCAGCCGGCGCCTGCGCTATTCGCGAACGTCGATGGCTTGCCGCGCGCATCGTCGGCATCCGCAGCGTTCGCGTGCGCGTTCTGCCCACTGCCGGGCGCACATGCGTTGCCCGGCTGCTGCGTCAGCCCATCGCAAGCGGATGCTGCCACGGCTTCGCCAGCTGCGCTTTCGTTTCCTTTCTGGGGTTGAGGTTTCGTTATGCCTGCCATGTGTGCCCTTTCTCTCGTAGCCACCCTGCGAGGTCCAGGCATGAAAAACGCCCGCAGGGAATCTGCGGGCGTAAACAAGCAACGATGAGGTGCCCGGCCGGCGAAGTGAGCGCCGTGGGCATCGTTACGTCGCGGAAAACCGCGGCGCGCACGCGGCTTGCCGGCCGCATGCGTTCGTGCTCCTGTTCTTCCATCCGGACTGTAACCGTTGGTCCTGGACTTTCACCAGATCAGCCAAGCAAGTTGCAACCCGCCGCCGAAACGGCGTTTGCGCAACCTGCTCGGGTTGCGGACTTCGCGATGGCGCCTGAGCGCTTCGCGTTACCGCCAGTGAGGAATTTCACCTCGCCCTGAACAGATATCTTGGTTGGATAGTATAGGCTTGCCTGTGCACCTGCGCAAGCAGAAAGTTTGCCCGCGTTTGCAAATCGCCCGCTGCGCGCACACGCCGCAAACGAAACCATCGACCGTTTCGCCAACGCAAACGCTGCTGCCAATCATCATGCGGTAGCAACAAAAACGGCACCCAAACGGGTGCCGTTTCGCAGTAAGCGGTTGCTGCGAACGCTAGTCTAAGCAAGCGCTGCAGTTCGTCTCGTCGCCGAACAGCAGGTCGTGCTCGGGGCCGGAAAGCGCGTCGCGGGCCTGGTCGCGTAAGTTGTTCATGCCCGACAGGAACTGGCGATACAAAATGAGCGTCAGGTAGCGGCCCATGCACGTGAGCGTCAGCTCCTGCGCGTTGTCGGTCTCAAATGCGCGGTGCGCGCGGAAAAACGCCATTTCGGCGGGCAAAAGCGTTTCGATGCTTTGGCCGAACTGCTGCTTGAAGTCCTGCTTGTCCAGGCGCAGCTGATACAGGTGCAGCAGGAAGTAGTAGCGCGCCAGATCGCGCTTCGACATGACGCATTTACCCATGATGGACATGTGCCCGGCTTCGATGGCCTCGTTGTACTCCTGCAGACTGAACGTATTCACGTACAGCGCGCCGTTGAGGTGCGTGATCGAGCCGCTGCCGATGCCGGGGTATTCGTTGTAGGCTACCTGCAACTCTTCGGCATACAGGTTCGTGTCGTGGCCGCCATCGTGGTTCAAACGGTTGAACGTCCAGATGGTGTCGCGGCTGAAAAACGGCTGGTCACCGCCGGTAAGCACGCCGTCAAGAATCTGGTAGTAGCGGTACTCGCGGTTGTAATCCATGTTGCCGAGCGACTTCTCCATCTTGCGCGTGGTGGCGCTGGAAACGTACAGTGGGCTGAACGTGGTCTGTCGCGCACCGCACGCCACGATCTTCTCCAGGTCGTCAAACAGGATGTCTTCAGTTTGATTCGGGAAGTTGAAGATCATGTCAACATTGATGGAGTCGAAATATGGCGCCGCAAGTCCGATGCGCTCGAAAATCTCTTCGCCGCTGCCGTACTTCTTGTAACGATCCATCTGCTTGAGCAGGTCGTTATTGAAGCTTTGCACGCCCACGGACAGGCGTTGCACGCGGCCTTTCAGCTCAGAAAGCCACGGGTCGGTCAGGTGGTTCGGGTTTGTCTCCACGCCCACTTCCTTGATGTGGAAGTTGTTGCGGGCTAAATCAATGGTCTCGCACAGCTCGTCGAGCAGGATGGTGGGGGTGCCGCCGCCGAAGTACAGCGTTTCGAAATCCCAGCCGCGTTCTTTGAGCATCATCATCTCGCGGCGCAAGTTCTTGAAGTACGTGCGGGCGATGTCCTCGTGGAACACGTAGCGGTTGAAGCTGCAGTACGGGCACAGGACCTGGCAAAACGGCACGTGCAGGTACAGCATGTATTTTATGCCCGGTTTCGGGTCGGGGAAGAATTTCTCGTCAGTCGGCTGAAGGTCGAGATGACGCTTGGTCATCCCCTTGACCAGGTTCGTCAAAAATCGTTCGGAAAGCATGAGCGCCCCTTACGCGTCGTCGCTTTATATTCGGTGAGAGACCATTCTAGCCATTCGAGCGGAAAAGCAAGGTTACGGCAAAGTAAACGAAAACGACGAACACAATTGCGCTCGCCGATGCTTACGCGCCGTCTGCGGGTGACGTTTAAACCGTTCGCCGATGTCAAGCTGACGAAAGCTCGATGGGCTTTGGCTACAGCTAGTCATGTGCGGCGCGGTTTTGCCCAATCAGGCGAGGTTATTCGCGTTGCTTTCGGCGTTCTTGCGGCGGTTTTGCATGCCGGCGAGGCGGGGTTTCGCGAAAGCCTACCCTTTCTCTTCCAGGTCAAAATGCGGTATAGTGGTCTTTCCGTGAACTTTTGTGCGGGCGCACAAATTCCCGGGATGAAATTCGGTTCGAGAAGGGGAAAGCCACATGGACTTCAACGCATGGCTTGTCGACGTCACCGGCGAAATCGACGGCTTCATGTACACGTATATCCTGCTTATCCTGCTGGTAGCAGTGGGCGTGTACTTCACCATCCGCACGAAAGGCGTGCAGATTCGCTTCATCAAGGACATGTTCAAGCAGCTGACCGAGAAGAAGCACGTGGAGGGCGAGCGCTCCATTTCATCGTTCCAGGCGCTGATGGTGTCCACCGCCAGCCGCGTGGGCACGGGCAACATCGCCGGCGTGGCCACGGCCATTGCCACGGGCGGTCCGGGCGCCGTGTTCTGGATGTGGCTCATGGCGCTGGTGGGCGCGGCTTCGGCGTTCGTGGAGTCCACGCTGGCGCAGATCTGGAAGGTGCGCGGCATCGACGGCGAGTTCCGCGGTGGCCCGGCTTACTATATTCATCAGGCGCTTGGCAGCCACAAGCTTGGCGTGCTGTTCAGCGTGTTGCTGATCTTGTGCTTCGCGTTCGGCTTCAACGGCCTGCAGGCGTTCAACGCGTGCAGCGCGCTTGAATACTACATCCCCGATTACGCCACGAACGGCGTTGCGGTGGCGGCGGGCCTGGCGCTGGTGGTGTTCACGGCTGGCGTCATCTTCGGCGGCTCGAAGCGCATCAGCGTCATCACATCCATCATCGTGCCCGTCATGGCCATCGCCTACATTGCCATTGCGCTGTGGACCACCATCTCCAATATCACGTGGCTGCCCGCCGTGTTCGGCCTGATGTTCGAAAGCGCGTTCGACTTTCAGTCCATCTTCGGCGGTTTCGCCGGCTCGGTGGTTATGCTGGGCATCAAGCGCGGCCTGTACTCGAACGAGGCCGGCATGGGTTCTGCCCCGAACGCCGCCGCAACGGCCAGCGTGTCGCACCCGGTGAAGCAGGGCCTTGTGCAAAGCCTGTCGGTGTACATTGACACGCTGCTTATCTGCACGTGCTCGGCCATGATGGTGCTGGTGTTCTACGTGCAAGATCCCGCCGCGGCCGCTGGTCTGAATGGCATGCCGCTGGTGCAGATGGCCGTGAACAACGCCGTGGGCCCCATCGGCATCCACTTCATCACGTTCGCCATCTTCATGTTCGCGTACTCCAGCCTTATCGGCAATTACTTCTACGCCGAGTCGAACTTCCGCTTCATTAAGAACGACAGCAAAACCGCGCTGGTCATCTTCCGCCTGGCGTGCTTGGCCGTCATCTTCTACGGTGCCGTGAACAGCTTCGATTTGGCATGGAACCTTGCTGACATCTTCATGGGCCTCATGGCCATCATGAACCTGATTGCCATCCTGCTTCTGGGCAAGTGGGCGCTGGCTGCGCTGAAGGATTACTCCGAGCAGCGCGCGGCTGGCAAAGACCCGGTGTTTTTGGCCGACAGCATTCCTGGCCTGCCGAAAACCGAGTGCTGGCATCTTGAGGAAGTGAAGGACTTCGGTGAGGCTCCGGTGAAGGAATACTTCGAGGAAGCCGTCGACGTCGAGGTTGACAAGGCGTAAACCGTAACAACGTTGCAACAACGAAGCGCCGCCGGGCAATGCAGCCCGGCGGCGCTTTTGCGTATGGCAAGCCTTGGTTTCTAAAACAGCGAGATTTGCTGGGGTTCGGTGGCGTATTCGCAGGCAACTTCGTCATCGAGGAATTCGATCTCGTGCGACTCCCATTGTTTGATGGGCGCCACGAAATTCGTGCCGTCCTGCCAAAACACCAGGTTGGCGCCCACCATGCCCGCGCAAGCGCCGGCGCACACGTCGGTGGTGTCCCAATCGGCGGGCAGCTGCATGGCGTACGCGTCGGGCGAGGGGCCGCCGAAATAGTACGGCGACAGGTCAAGCGGGTCCTCGGGGCAAAAGCCGGCTTGCGCCACGGCGTCGACGTCTTCCACGCGCGCAACCGCATCCGCAAGCTCGCGGCAGGCGGCGTCGAACGAATACGGCGTATCGGCAAGCAGCTTGGCCTTCAACGACGCGCGCATGGTCTCGGCCACGCCGTCGCAGGCGCACAGCGCCGCCTCAAGCGCGCGGGCGTCGTCGGCGCAGGTGAAGCGCCCCGCCACGCGGGCAGCGCGTGCGCCCTGCTCGAGCAGCCGCTCGATGCCGCGCGTTTCGCTGGAAATGCCCGCTTTCACGTACCCGGGCGCGAAATACGCCAGGTACACGTAGTGCGGCGTCTGGTTGTAGGCGCGTTGTTGCGGCGAGACGTAGCTGCTGAAGTAGAACGATGGGTTGAAGCCGGTGGCCTCGATGCACGCGGGGCACATGTCCTCTTTGCTGTCGGGCAAAAGCTCCACGTCAAGCGGGCAGACGCTTTTCTCGCATGTCTCCAGGTCGAAGCGCCCGATGCAGCGCCGTTGCGGCAGTCGGCGCAGCGAGAACGTGCGCCCGAGCACGGGCACGTACTGCACGGTGCCTTCCGTGGTGTCGTTGATAGTCAAGTACGGGCCGTCGGCGCTGAAGCCGTAGCCGGCCAGAACAACGGTATGGTCTTCGAAGAGGTTCGACATGGGTTTCCTTTCGGGTATGCGCGGCAGGCGGCGTCTGACCATTGGCGGACAGGCGCGGCAAGGCTGCCTGCGCAACGGGTTGTCGCATGTATCATAACGTCTTGCGAAAAGAGCGGGTAAATAATCTGTCAATCGTGTTGCTTTATCACTCTACTGTGCTAAAGTATCGAACATCGCATGATGGACTTTGCCGGTGCGCTGCGGCGGGCAAAGGCTCCCTGGGCCGTTGGCCGCCAGCTGCCGATTCAGCGTGCGGGCAAGCCGCCGCACGCATGCGCTTAACGAAAGGTGGGAAACCGCATGAATTACGTGACGCCCTCGGGCTTTCGCGATGTGCTGACCGATGAGGCGGTGCTGCGCGAGCAAGCCGCCCAGGCCGTGCAGGCGAACATGGCGGCGAAGGGCTATCTGCCCGTGGAAACGCCGACGCTCGAGGTGATGAACGTGCTGCAGGCCGGCGGCAGGTTGCCGGGCACGCCGTTCAAGCTGTTCGATGCGCGCGGCGATCTTCTGGCCATGCGTCCCGATGTCACGTTGCAGATCGCGCGCATGTGCGCCACGCGCCTGGCCGGCCAGCCCGGCCCGTTTCGCTTCCGCTACATGCAGCGCGTGTTTCGCGAGGCGGAAGGTCAAACGCAGGCCGAGCCGCGCGAGACCACGCAGATGGGCGTCGAGCTGATCGGCGAAGCGGGTGCGGCGGCAGACGCCGAGGTCGTGGGCTTGTTGGCCGAGTCGCTTGAGCTGGCCGGCGTGCGCGATTTCAAGATCGCGCTTGCGTCGGTAAGCGTCTTGCGCGCGCTGCTGGCAACCTGCGGCGCGCCCGAAAGCTGGCGCGCCGCTGTGCTCGACGCGTACCACACTTCGAACTTCGTCACGCTCGACGAGCTGACCATAGGCGCTGGCGCGCAGGGTGTGCCGCCGGTGTTTGCCCAGGCCATCGACAAGCTTGCGCGCATTCGCGGCGGGCGCGAGGCCATCGCCGAGGTGCGCTCGCTTGTGGCGCCGCTTGGGTGCGAAAGCGGGTTGGACAGCCTGGAGCGCGCTTACGACCTTCTGGAGCAGGCGGGCCTGGCCGACAGCATCCAGGTGGACTTCTCGGTCATGAGCAGCTTCGACTACTACACGGGCATCGTGTTCGAAGCCTACGCGCCGGGCCTCGGCGCGCCGCTGGGAAGCGGCGGGCGCTACGACAACACCATCGGCGCCTACGGCGATGCTCGCCCCGCCGCCGGCTTCGCGTTCTTCCTGGAGCGCGCCATGGCCGCCGCCGCGCAGGCCGACGAACGCGCTGTCGCCGGCGCCACGCCGCGTCCGCTGCGCATCGCCGTGCCGAAAGGCTCGCTCAACGCCGATTCCATCGCGTGTTTGGCGGCGTGCGGCCTTGACGTCACCGGCCTGGACAACCCCGGCCGTCAGCTCATCATCCGCAACCCCGGCGTGGAGTACATCATCGTGCGTCCCTCCGACGCGCCGGCGTTCGTGGAGCTTGGCGCGGCCGACTGCGGCATCTGCGGCGAGGATTCCCTGGTGGAAGCACAGCCCGACGTCGTCGAGCTTGCCGACCTGAAGTTCGGCGCCTGCCGCTTCATCGTGGCCGAGCCCGCCGGCGCAGCCGAGAAAACCGCTGAGCATTACCGGCGCTTGGGCTCCATCCGCATCGCCACGAAGTACCCCAACATCACGCGCGCCCACTACGCGAAGACGGGCACGCAGGTTGAAATCGTGAAACTGCACGGAAACATCGAGCTGGCACCATTGACGGGGCTGGCCGAACGCATCGTCGACATCACGGCCACCGGCACCACCTTGCGTGAAAACAACCTGGTCATCGTGGAGGACGTCCTCTCGTCGACCGCGCGTTTCTTCGCCAACGGCACCTCGCTGCGTACCGACCCGCGCATCGTCGAGCTGGCCGACGCCATGCGCGCCGGGGCTGCGGCGGGCAAGTGGGAGGCCACGGTCATTGCCGGCGGCGTGCAATCGCCGGCCGAGCCGCAAAGCTAGCAAACCCCGCCGCCGCGCCGCGGGACCGCCGAAAAGGAAACGGTGGGCCGCAGCCGTGTTTGGCGCTACCATAGCAACGCGCGCTTTTGCGCACCGAACAAGGTAAACAGCCGGAAAAGCCCGGCAGGACATAGAAAGAAGGAAACCATGCGTCGCGTCATCCTGAAAACCGGCGAGCAATTCTCCAACAAGCACCTCAAGCGCACGGGCGCGTTCAACGCCCAGGCCATGGCTACGGCCACTAGCATCATCGAGCAGGTGCGCGAGCAGGGCGACGCGGCTCTGCGCGAGCTCACCGAGAAGTTCGACGGCGTGAAAATCGACGACTTCCGCGTGCCGGCCGAGGCCATCGAGGCTGCGGCGACGCAGGTGGATCCCAAAACCGAGGCCGCGCTGCAGAAGGCTGCGAAGCAGATCCGCGAATTTCACGAGCGCCAGGTCAAGCAGAGCTGGTTTTCCGTGCGCGAGGACGGCGCGCTGGTAGGCGCGAAGGTCACGCCGCTTGAAAGCGTGGGTATCTACGTGCCCGGCGGCCGCGCGCTCTACCCGTCCACCGTGCTTATGAACGCCCTGCCCGCCGCTGTTGCCGGCGTCGAGCGCATCGTGTGCGTCACGCCGCCCACGAAGGACGGTTCCATCGACCCGGTGGTGCTTGAGGCATGCCGCCTGGCAGGCGTTACGGAAATCTACACGGTCGGCGGCGCACAGGCTGTGGCCGCGCTGGCTTACGGCACCGAGTCCATCGAGCCGGTATGCAAAATCACGGGCCCGGGCAACGCGTTCGTGGCCGCGGCGAAGAAAATCGTTTCCGGCGATGTGGGAATCGACATGATCGCCGGCCCGTCCGAGGTGTGCGTCGTGGCCGATGAAACGGCCAATCCGGCCATGGTTGCCATCGACCTGATGGCTCAGGCCGAGCACGACCCGCTGGCAAGCTGCTACCTGGTCACGTTCGACGAGGAATACGCGGACAAGGTGGAAGCGGCCGTCGAGCAGCACATGAAGGCCTCTACGCGCGCCGAAATCACCACGGCTTCGCTGGCCGATCAGGGCCTCATCGTCATCTGCGACTCCATGGAGCAGGCTACCCAGTCCGTCAACGTTATTGCGCCCGAGCACCTGGAGCTGCACTTCGACGGCGCGTTCGAGCAGCTTGGCGCCATCCGCAACGCCGGCGCCATCTTCGTGGGAGAGTGGACGCCCGAGGCCGTTGGCGACTACGTGGCCGGCCCGAACCACACGCTGCCCACCGGCGGTACGGCCCGCTATGCTTCGCCTCTTTCCACCGACGAGTTCATCAAGCACTCCAGCGTCATTCAGTATTCCGCGAAGTCGCTGGCCAACGACGCTGATGCCGTCATAGCCATCGCGCGTCACGAGGGCCTGTGGGCGCATGCCCGCAGCGTTGAGCTGCGCAAAGCGCTGATGGAAACCGGCGACATCTACGGCTTGGACGGCGCGAATGAATAGCGTTCGTGCGTCAGCCCCGCAGCTGGCCGACATCACCCCCTACGACCCGAAGTACCTTCCGGCGCGCGCGTACCTGTCGGCCAACGAGAACCCCTCGGACGTGGAAACCGAGGTGCGCAACGAGATAAAGCGCGAGATCAACAAGGTGGCGTTCAACCGCTACCCCGATCCGCTTGCCAACGAGCTGCGCGACATGATCGCCGAGGCTAACGGCCTTGACCGCGACCAGGTGCTTGTGGGCAACGGCGGCGACGAGCTGCTGTTCAACATCGCGCTTGCCTGGGGCGGACCGGGGCGCAAGTTCCTGAACATGCCGCCGACGTTTTCCGTGTACCAGAACAACGCCGAACTCACGAACACTGAGGTGGTGAACATCCCGCGCCGCGCCGACTACTCCATCGACGAGGAAGCGGTGCTTGCGCGCGTGGCGCAAGGCGACATCGATTACGTCATCGTCACCAGCCCGAACAACCCCACGGGCGATTTGGCCGACGAGCGCTTCATCCTGCGTCTGCTTGACGCCACCGATGCACTGGTGATGGTGGACGAGGCGTACTTCGAGTTTTCGCGCGGCACGGTGCGCCCGTACCTGGCAAGCCACAAGAACCTGATTATCCTGCGCACGTTTTCCAAGGCGTTCTCGCTTGCGGGCGTGCGCGTGGGATACCTGCTGGGAAACGCCGAGGTCATCCGCGAGTTCATAAAGGTACGTCAACCGTATTCGGTCGACGCGGTGTCGCAGGCCATCGCGCGCGTGGTGTTCCGCAACCGCGCGAAGTTCGAGCGCGGCATCATGCAGATCATCTCCGAACGCGGGCGCGTGTTCGAGGCGCTGGGGCAGCTGCCGGGCGTGACGGCGTATCCGTCCAACGCCAACTACATTCTGTTCCACGTTGAAGGCGCAGGTCAGGTGTGGCAGCAGCTGTACGACCGCGGCATCCTGGTGCGCGATTTCAGCCGCGCGAACATGCTTGAAGACTGCCTGCGCGTGTCCATCGGCAGCCCCCAGGAAAACGACGAGCTGCTGGCGGCGCTGCAAGAGATTTTGTCCAAGTAGCGGAAAATGGGACAAGGGGACAGTCCCTTTGTCCCATTATTTCACGAGGGAAAGGCGGACGCTATGAGCGAACGCGTTGCGCGCATCTCGCGCACCACGAAAGAGACCGACATCGAGCTGTCGGTCGACCTCGACGGCACCGGCACCACGGATGCGGAAACGGGCATCGGGTTTTTCGACCACATGCTCACGGCGTTCGGCCGCCACGGCCTGTTCGACCTGTCGGTGCGCTGCGCGGGCGACTTGGAAGTTGACGGGCACCATTCGGTCGAGGACGTCGGAATCGTCATGGGCCAGGCGTTCGCCCAGGCGCTTGGCGACAAGCGCGGCATACGCCGCTTCGGCGACATCGCGCTGCCTATGGACGAGGCGCTTATCTTGGCGGCCGTGGACATTTCCGGCCGTGGCCAGCTGTTTTGGGATGCGCAGGTGCCGCCGGTGATGGTCGGGGCCTTCGATGCCACCTTGGCGAAGGAGTTCTTCATCGCCTTCGCCACCAACGCGGGTGTGACGCTGCACGTGCGCGAGCTTGCCGGCGAGAACACGCACCACGTCATCGAGGGCATGTTCAAGGCCGTCGCGCGCGCCATGCGCCAGGCGTGCGAGCCCGACCCTCGCATGGGCGACGCGCTGCCGTCGACCAAGGGAATGCTGTAGGGGGGTTCGCATGATCGCTGTTGTTGACTACAAGAAGGGCAATTTGCTGTCTGTTGAGCGCGGGTTGCGCGCGGCGGGCGGCGATGCTCGCATCACGTCGGATGCGGGCGAGATAGCCGCTGCCGACGCTATCGTGCTGCCGGGCGTTGGCGCGTTCGCCGATGCGGCCGCCACCATGGAGGAGCTTGGCCAGATGCAGGCCATCCGCGAACGCGTGGCGGCAGGCGCACCGTTTTTGGGCATCTGCCTGGGCGAGCACCTGCTGTTCGAAGAAGGCACGGAAGGCGCGGGCGACGCCGGCAACCCGCACGGCTTGGGAATCCTTCCCGGCTGCGTCGACCGCATGCCGAAAACGGATGCCGAGGGGCGCGCCTACAAGGTGCCGCACGTGGGCTGGAACACCGTGGAGTTCGCGGAAGGCCAGGCGGAAAATCCGCTGTTCGCCGGTATCGAATCGGGCACGTACTTCTACTTCACGCACAGCTACATCGCGCCCGAGGGGCCGCACACCATCGCGCGCACCGCGCACAGCGTGACGTTCCCGTGCGCGGTGGCGCGCGGGAACGTGTTCGGCGTGCAATTCCATCCCGAGAAAAGCTCGGATGCGGGCGCGGCGGTGCTGCGCAACTTCGTGAACATCGTGAACGCGGCGGCGGGCGCCGCGCAAGGCTAGGAGGACGCCATGTACCTGCTTCCCGCAATCGACATTTTGGGCGGCAAGGCCGTTCGCCTGGCGAAAGGCGATTACAACCAGGTGACCGTCTATAACGACGACCCCGTGGCCCAGGCTCGCGTCTTCGAAGAGGCCGGCGCCGCATGGGTGCACGTTGTGGACCTTGACGGCGCGCGTTCGGGCGTGCCGGAAAACATCGCCATCGTGGAGCGCATCGTGCGCGAAACGTCGTTGAGCGTGGAAATCGGCGGCGGCATCCGCAGCCTGGAGACGCTCAAGCGCTTGGTCGACGCGGGCGCGGCGCGCATGGTGCTGGGCACGGCGCTGGTGAACGACCCCGAGCTTGCGCGCGCTGCCGTTGACGCCGTGGGCGGCGACCGCCTGACGGCTGGCATCGACGCGAAGGGCGGGGAAGTGGCCGTTTCCGGCTGGATCGAAGGCTCGGGCGTAGCCGCCACCGACCTGGCGCGCGCTATGAGCGAAGCGGGTTTTCGCCACATCGTGTATACCGACATTGCGCGCGATGGCATGCAAACCGGCATCGACGTGCAGGCGTACGTGGACATGGCCGCGGCGTTCGGGCATCCCGTCATCGCCAGCGGCGGCGTTGCCAGCGTGGCCGACATTCAGCGCTTAGCGCCGGTTGCGGCGTCCGTCGAAGGCGTCATCACGGGCCGCGCAGTCTACGAAGGCACGCTCGACGTAGCCGAAGGCGTTCGGATGTGCGCCGGCCTGACGGCCGCGGAAGGAGGCACCGCATGCTAGCGAAACGCGTTATCCCGTGCATGGACGTGAAGGACGGCCGCGTGGTCAAGGGCGTGAACTTCGTGAACCTGCGCGATGCGGGCGACCCCATCGAGCTGGCGCAGCGCTACGACGAGCAGCGCGCCGACGAGGTTATCTTCCTTGACATCACCGCCACGTCCGACAAGCGCGAAACCACTGTTGACCTGGCCAGTCGCGCCAGTGCGCAGCTGCACCTGCCGTATTGCGTTGGCGGCGGCTTCCGCAGCGTGGCCGACATCCGCCGCATGATAGCCGCCGGCGCCGACAAGGTGTCGGTCAACAGCGCGGCGGTGGCGAACCCCCAGCTCATCACCGATGCGGCCGCGGCGTTCGGCGGCCAGGCCATCCTGTGCGCCATCGACGCGAAGCGTCGTGCCGACAACCCGAACAAGTGGGAAGTCTACGTGCACGGCGGGCGTACGGCCACGGGCATCGACGCGGTGGAGTGGGCCGCCGAGGCAGCCCGCCGGGGCGCGGGCGAGATTCTGCTTACCAGCATGGACCGCGACGGCAGCAAAGACGGCTTCGACTGCGCGCTGACTAGGGCCGTTGCACGCGCGGTCGACATTCCCGTCATCGCCAGCGGCGGCGTGGGCAAGCTCGAGCACTTCGCCGAGGGCATCATAGAAGGCGAAGCCGACGCCGTGCTTGCCGCCAGCGTCTTCCACTTCGGCGAATTCACCGTCCGCCAGGTGAAGGAATACATGCGCTCCCAAGGCATTCCGGTGCGCCTGTAGAAGGCCGCCTGCTTCGCAACTTTTGCGGCGCGTCTGCTCAGGCGTGCCGTTTTTCTTTCGGCTTGTCATTGACCGCCGCCGTTTGACCCTCCCAACGAAAGGACCGACTATGCAAGCACAGCTTCCCGAGCTGAAATACAACGCCGATGGGCTTATCCCGTGCATCGTGCAGGATGTCGAAACGCGCGAGGTGCTGATGATGGCGTGGATGAACGCCGAAAGCCTGCAGCTTACGCTTGAGCGCGGCGAGACGGTGTTTTGGAGCCGCAGCCGCCAAGAACTGTGGCACAAAGGCGCCACCAGCGGAAACACGCAGAAGATCACTGAGCTGCGCTACGATTGCGACGCCGACACGCTGCTTGCGCTTGTGCACCCGGCCGGCCCCGCCTGTCACACCGGCGCCACCAGCTGCTTCTTCCGCACGCTGAAGGCGTTCTAACGGCTTCAGCCTTTGCTTTTCGCGGCGGGCGCGCGTTTGCGTGCCCGCCGTTTCTCGTTTTGCCGCAACTCGTGCGCATCGCGTAGTTATCTGGTGTTATGCGCTTGCACCTGCTTGCCGGCTGCGTTATTCTGCCCGTAGTTCTTTTCCTCGGAAGAAAACCCTTCACATCATCCGTTCCCATGAATCCCTCGCGCTATCTCTATGCGCTTAGTGGGTAACGACCCGAATCTACAAGGAGGAATAAGGGTGAAGTTCTTTCTGGACACGGCTGATCTAGCCGAAATCGAAGAGGCCGCAAGCTGGGGCGCCCTGGCCGGCGTCACCACCAACCCCTCGCTGTACGCGAAAATCGGCGGCAAGCTCGACGACTTCCACAACCACATGAAGCGCATCTGCGACATCGTCGGCCCCGACTGCCCGGTGTCCGCCGAATCCGTGGCCATGACGCGCGACGAGATCGTGGCCGACGGCCGCAAGCTGGCCGAGATCGCGCCGAACATCGTCGTGAAGGTCCCCACCATGGTCGAGGGCCTGGCAGCCACGCACACGCTGGCCGCCGAGGGCATCCCGGTGAACATGACGCTGTGCTTCAGCGTGCCGCAGGCGCTTCTGGCCGCCCGCGCCGGCGCCCGCTACATCAGCCCGTTCATCGGCCGCTTCGACGACATCTCCGAAGACGGTCTGGCGCAGGTGGAAAACATCGTCACGGCCATCAACAACTACGACTTCACGGCCAACACCGTCAACGGCGAGCAGGTCGAGATCATCGCCGCATCCGTGCGCAGCGCCAACCACGTGACGCAGGCCGCGCTCATGGGCGCCGACATCGCCACCGTGCCGTTCAACGTGCTGAAGAAGATGGTGCAGCATCCGCTGACCGACCGCGGCCTGGACACCTTCATGAAGGACTGGGAGAAGGTAGCTAACGCATGAGCGAAGACCAGAATGTGACGGAGGCCCCGGTCGCCGAGGCCCCCGTCGCCGAGGCCTCTGCTGCCGCGCCGCCCGTGAAGCGCCGCCCGGGACGTCCGCGCAAGCGTCCCGTTGCCGAAGACGCCGCCGGGGCCGAAGCTGCCGGCAAGCAAGAAGCGCCGGCAAACGCCGAAGAGGCTCCCAAAACGCCGGCGAAGCGCCGCCCGGGTCGTCCGCGCAAGAAGATCGAGACGGCCCCCGTTGGCGAACATGCTGCCGAAAAGGCAGAAGCCGCGGCTGCTGACCAGGAAAAACCTACGCAGCCTGTCGAAAAATCCGAAGTTGAGAAACCTGCCCGCAAAACGCGCACGCGCCGCACGCGCGTGAAGCGAGATGCTGCCGAGGAGAGTGCCGAGGTCGCAACGGCTGCCGAGTCCGCTGTCGCGGCAGAGACTGCCGACGAGGCGCTGCAGGCCAAGGCGGAGCACAAGGCTTCCGATGCCCCGGCAACCGACGAGGCGCCCGCAAAGGCCCAGGACGCGCCGCAAGGCGAAGCGGCCGGCGAAGCTGCCGACGCCAAGGACGCTCAGGACATGGCGCCCGGTCGTGCCGCGCGTGCTGCGCGCACGCCGCGCAAGTCGGTGCGCGCTTCCGGTTCCGCGCATGCCGATCGCGACGGTCGCAAACAGCGCGACGGCGGCGAGCGCGCCGAAGGCCGCAACGACAAGAACAACCGCCACAACAACGATCGCAACGACCGTGACCAGCGTGACCAGCGCAACGATCGCAACAACAACGATCGCAAGAACCGCAACGACAAGAACAACCGCCACGACCGCCATCAGCGCAACAACAACCGCGAGGTTGTGCCCAGCGTCACGAAGGAGGACCTGACCAAGCTCAAGGTTGCCGAGCTGCGCGCGAAGGCCGCCGAGCTTGACGTCGACGTTGCGGGCCTGAAGAAGGCCGAGCTTGTCGACGCCGTGTTCGACGCCACCATGAAGGCCGAAGGCTTCATCGAGGTCGAGGGCATCTTGGACATCCTGCAGGATGGCTACGGTTTCTTGCGCACGAACGGCTATCTGCCCAGCGAGCAGGACTGCTACGTGGGCCTGTCCACCATCCGCCGCAACGGCCTGCGCAAAGGCGACAAGATCACGGGCACCACGCGCCCGGCGCGCCCGAACGAGAAGTACGCCGCCGTGCAGAAGGTGCTTACCATCAACGGCGTTGCCGCCGAAGAAGTGGGCAAGCGCGTGCGCTTCGGCGACCTGACGCCGGTGTACCCCGACGAGTGCCTGACCATGGAGCACGGCAAGTCCACCATCACGGCGCGCGTCATCGACCTGGTCAGCCCCATCGGCAAGGGCCAGCGCGGTCTCATCGTCAGCCCGCCGAAGGCCGGCAAGACCACTATCTTGAAGGACATCGCGGCTGCTATCAGCGCAAACAATCCGGAAGTGCACCTTATGTGCCTGCTGGTTGACGAGCGCCCCGAGGAAGTCACGGACATGCAGCGCTCCATCAAGGGCGAGGTCATCTCCTCAACGTTCGACATGCCCACGGAAAATCACATCCAGGTTTCCGAGCTGGTCATCGAGCGGGCGAAGCGCCTGGTGGAAGACGGCAAAGATGTGGTGGTGCTGCTTGACAGCCTCACGCGCCTGGCGCGTGCCTACAACCTGGCGCAGCCGGCGTCTGGTCGCATCCTGTCGGGTGGCGTCGATTCCACGGCCCTGTACCCGCCGAAGAAGTTCTTGGGCGCAGCCCGCAACATCGAAGGCGGCGGCAGCCTGACCATCCTTGCGTCTGCCCTGGTGGAAACGGGTTCGAAGATGGACGAGGTCATCTTCGAGGAGTTCAAGGGCACGGGCAACATGGAGCTCAAGCTCGACCGCAACCTGGCCGACCGCCGCATTTTCCCGGCAATCGACCCGGTGGCTTCGGGCACGCGCAAGGAAGATCTGCTGCTCAATCCGCAGGAGGCCCCGCTTATCTGGGCGGTGCGCCGCATCCTGGCGAACACGAACAACACCGAGCGCGCCATGGACATGCTCATCAAGTCCTTGAAGCGCACGAACGACAACACCGAGTTTTTGATGCGCGCCGCGAAGAAGGCGCAGCATTCCAACGGTGTTGCAAACTTAGATTTCTAAGGGAGATATCAATCTGATGGCAACAACGCAAAACAACGTCTCGCCGGTGACGTGGCCGAAGCGCGCGGTGGTGACCGCGGGCATGCCGTACGGCAACAAGCCGCTGCATTTCGGGCACGTTGCCGGCGTGTTCGTGCCGGCCGACTGCTTCGCGCGCTTTTTGCGCGACCGCATCGGCGCCGAAAACGTTCGCTTCATCAGCGGAACCGACTGCTTCGGCTCTCCCATCAACGAGGGCTACCGCAAGCTGGTGGAAGCCGGCGAGTTCACCGGCACCATCGAGGAATACGTCGAGCGCAACCACAACAAGCAGAAGGCCACGCTTGACTCCTACGACATCAGCCTGAACATCTATGAAGGCTCCAACATCGGGCATTCCGGCGAGGTGCATCAGGGCATCAGCGAGGCGTTCATCAAGAAGTTGCACGAAAACGGCTGGCTGCACAAGCGCTCCACGCTGCAGTTCTACGACCCGCAGGCGGGCACGTTCCTCAACGGCCGCCAGGTGCAGGGCCACTGCCCCGTGCAGGGCTGCAAGTCCGAGCACGCCTACGCCGACGAGTGCGACCTTGGCCACAGCTTTGCGCCTGAAGACCTTATCGCGCCGAAGTCGTCGCTGACGGGCGTCACGCCCGAGATGCGTCCGGTGGAGAACTGGTACTTCGATCTGCCGGCGTTCACGGAGTTTCTGAAGAAGCACGTCGAAGCGCTTGAGGCCGACCCCGAGGTGCGCCCCATCGTGCCGCAAACCATCAAGGAGTTTCTGGCCCCGCCGGTTGTGTACATCAAAAACGAGCTGCACGACCAGTACCTGGCCATTGCCGACAAGCTGCCGCACCACGTGTTCCACGAGGCCGAGAAGGGCAAGCAGTCCTTCGAGATCGAATTCGACAACATCGACGACCGCGACGCGGCGCGCGACGTGCTTACCGGCGCGCAAATCCGTTTCCGCACGGGCAAGGCGCTGGTGCCGTTCCGCATCACCGGCAACATCGAATGGGGCGTGAAGGCCCCGGTCATCGACGGCCTTGAGGGCCTGACGGTGTGGTGCTGGCCTGAAAGCCTGTGGGCCCCCATGAGCTTCACCATGGCCGTGAACGACAAGATGGGCCTGCCGCGCGGCAGTTGGCGCGATTTCTGGTGCTCTGAGGATTCCGAGGTGTACCAGTTCATCGGCCAGGACAACCTGTACTTCTACGGCGTGGCTCAGCCGGCGCTCATCGAGGCGCTGCGCCCCGGCGACATCCTGACGCCGGGCGAGACGGATCACCCCATCCGCCAAACGAAGCTGGTGGCGAACCACCATATTCTGCTGGGGAACAAGAAGGCCTCGTCGTCGGGCGCGGTGAAGCCTCCTACGGCCGACGAGCTGCTTGAGTACTACACGGTCGAGCAGCTGCGCGCGCACTTCCTGGCGCTTGGCCTTGACCAGAAGTCCGTGGGATTCAAGCCCAAGCCGTTCGACCCCGACGAGTCCAAGCGCGAAGACCCGCGCGTTGCCGACCCGGTGCTCAAAGAGGGCGCGCTGCTCACGAACGTGTTCAACCGCCTGGCCCGCAGCTGCTTCTACGAGGCGCAGAAGAACTTCGAGGGCTGGATGCCGCTGGGCCGCGTTTCCGACGAGGTGCGCGAGCGCGCTCACGCGGTTATGTCGGAGTACGACGCCACTATGCACAAGGTGGAGCTGCACACCATCATGTCCATCATGGACACGTTCATCCGTTGGGCGAACAAGTACTGGACGGACAACATCCGCACGGCTGAGAAGGAAGGCGACGAGGTGCTGCGCCGCCAGGTGCTGGTGGATTGCTTCTACCTGCTGCGCGTGGCTACGCTGCTTATGCATCCGGTGGTGCCGAAGGGCTGCGAGAAGATCGCCGACTACTTAAGCTTCGAGTTCGAGGACTTCTTCAGCTGGAATTTCGACTTCGAGGACATGAACGAGCTGTGCCACGGTCTGGAGCTTGAAGACGGCCGCCATCGCATCCGCGAGCTGCCCCCGCGCTTCGACTTCTTCAGCAAACACCCGTCGCAATTTAAGTAGTTCCGTTTGCCTGTCGGCAAACGGACTGACTCGACGCTGTGGGCCGCTGTGGCACCCCATCTTGCCCTTCAATTTCACGGGCATGGCCGAAAGGCCAATGCCCGCTCATTTCAGGGCAACCTGGGGCACCACAGCGGCCCTCGCTGACTTTTACGCCACCTGCGGCGTTGTAGCAAGCGGAATGCGGGCTTTTTGTTGGGGTAGAGGGCCTATCCGTTTGTCCCCTTCAAGCCGATTCCGGGCACCACAGCGGCCCTCGCTGACTTTGGTGGACCTGTGGCGTTGTGATTTTGGGACAAAGGGACTGTCCCTTTGTCCCATTTCTATTCGAGGAGATTTTTCTATGCACGTAGATTTGTATTCCGATGGGGCTTCTCGGGGCAACCCTGGTCCTGGGGGGTACGGCAGCATTTTGCGGTTCGTGGACAGCAAGGGCGGCGTGCACGAGCGCGAATTCTCGCAGGGGTACCGTTGCACCACGAACAACCGCATGGAGCTGCTCGGCGCCATCGTTGCGCTTGAGGCGCTCAAGCGGCCTTGCCACGTAACGCTGTACTCCGACTCGCAGTACCTGGTGAACGCGTTCAACCAGCACTGGGTTGACGGGTGGCTTAAGCGCGGGTGGAAGAATTCGCAGAAGCAGCCCGTGAAAAACGTCGATTTGTGGAAGCGCATGCTGGAGGCCAAGCAACCGCACGACGTTGAGTTCGTGTGGGTGAAAGGCCATGCCGGGCACCCGGAAAACGAGCGCTGCGACCAGCTGGCAACAACGGCCGCCGACGACCCGACACGCCACAAGGAGGACGCGGGTTTTCGCGGGTAATAAGGTTCCCGCGGGGCTTTCTATGGCTGTCTTCTGGAAGGAGGGCGGCCGTTTTCATGCAAATGCGCAAAAAACTGTTGACAGCAGCGAAGAGGGATAAGAGGCAAGAAAATGGCAGGTGAGCGGCCCGATAGCCGCACGAACGCCGCATTTTCGGTAGCGAACGCGTTGCGGCTGCGTGTGCCCGTTCGGTGAACATGAGGAGTTTCTTGTTGTGCCGATGGTAGACTGAGCGCAGTTTGCGCTGCAATCCATAAAGGAGGTTTTTGCATGCAGCAAGAAATGAAATTGCGCAGGCGCATCGCCGGAGGGGCGGTTGCGGCTGTTTTGACGTGTGGCCTCATGATTCCGCAGGCCGCCTTTGCCGAGCCCGATTCCGCTTCGAAGCAGGCCGAGGCTCAGGCTGTGCTGGCTTCTTTGAACTCCATGCAGATGGAGCTTGATCAGGCGTCAGCAAACTACGGTGAGGCTCTGGCCGAACAGGAAGCTGCTCAGCAGTCTGCTGACGAGGCTCAAACTCGCATCGATGAAATCAACGTTGAAATCGCCGACGTGCAGTCCCGTTTGGGCGATCGCGCTCACAGCATGTATCGCTCCGGCGCTGCATCGTTTTTGGACCTGTTGCTTGGTTCCACGTCGTTTTCCGAGTTCGCCACGAACTGGGACCTGCTGAACAAGGTCAACAACAACGATGCCGAGCTGGTGCAGAAGAACAAGGATCTGCGCGATGAGGCTCAGCAGCAGAAGGACACGTTCGACGAGCAAACGCGCATCGCGGCCCAGAAGGCCGATGAAGCCAAGCAACTTCAGGATGAAGCTCAGTCCACGGTGAACTCCATGCAGGCTACCTACGACAGCTTGTCTGCCGAGGTTGCCGAGCTTGTTGCCCAGGAGAAGGCGGCGCAGGAGGCGGCAGCTGCCGCCCAGGCGCAACAGACCGTTGAGCAGTCTGCAAACCAGGCTGCTAGCAATGACAACGGCGGAAGCAACGATGGCGGCAGCAACGGCGGCTACATCGATAACGGCGGCAGTTCCGACGGCGGCAGCAACAATGGCGGCAGCAACAATGGCGGCGGTAGCAACGGCGGGAGCTCTAACGGCGGCAGCTCTTCCAGCCAGCCCAGCTACAACCCGTCAACTGGCAATGCTGTTGTCGATCGCGCTTACAGCAAGATTGGCTGCTGGTACTCGTGGGGCGCTGTTGGCCCGGATACGTTTGACTGCTCCGGTCTGGTCAGCTATGCGCTGACGGGCAGTTATTCGCGCTTGGGCACCACGTACACGTTCATGGCGTGGCCGCAGGTTTCCGATCCGCAGCCGGGTGACATTTGCACCAGCTCGTACCACTGCGGTATCTATATTGGCGGTGGCCAAATGATTCATGCTCCGCAGCAAGGTGAGCAAGTTAAGGTCGGGCCCGTCCAAAGCGACATGATTATCGTTCGCTGCCCCTGGTAGCCCTCCAATAACATTCGTGAAAAGGCGTTCGAATGAAAGTTCGGGCGCCTTTTTCATGCTCAAATAGCGTTGCAATGCACAAGAGGCGCCCGAATTGCATAGGGCGCCTCTTGTGCAATAAGTGCTTGTTTTCTTGATACGCGGAGGTTTACCCTTCGCAGGCCTGCTCGATCAGCTTGCGAAGGTTGTCGAAGCCGATTTTCTTCTCGCTTGACGTTACCAGCATGGGCACGTCGTCGGGCAGTGCAAGCTGGCGGCGCAGCAGGGCGGCCTGCTTGTTCTGCTGGTTTTTCGACAGCTTGTCGGCCTTCGTCAGAACCACGGCGAACGGCAGCCCCGCTTCCTGCAAAAACCCGATCATGTTCAGGTCAAGCTGCTGTGCCTCGTGGCGGATGTCCACCAGGCTTACCACCAGCGCGAAGTTGCGGTCCTGGTTGAAGTAACCCTCGATCAGCTCGGCCCAGCGGCCCTTTTCCGACTTCGCCACGCGCGCGTAGCCGTAGCCGGGCAGGTCCACGAAACGCGCCGTGTCGGTGGCGAAGAAGTTGATGGTGGACGTTTTGCCGGGCTTCTGCGACACTTTCGCCAGGCTTTTGCGTCCGAACAGGGCGTTGAGCATAGAGGACTTGCCCACGTTCGAGCGGCCGGCGAACGCCACTTCTGGAAGCGTCGAGGGCGGCAGCTGCGAAGAGATACCGAACGAGCGCTCGAACGCTACTTTGTTGAAATTCATAGGTGCTCCCACAGGTTCGATGGTAGAAACGCGACGGTTTGTGCGGCGCTTCGGGACTTGGAGCCCGCTGCGATAGCGTCGCGTGTCTTTCATGGTAACGGCTTGACGCCGCCTTCGGGTGCGGTGGGTTCACGATTCGCACAAATCCCGTATGCTGCGGTTTACCGTTATCTTTCGGTAACCTTCGCGCCGCCTGCCGGGCGCGAGACGTGCTACTTGTGCTTCTTACCAGTGTAAACGCACAGGCCCATGCACACGCATGCGGCCATGGCGAAGAAACGGTGCCACTTCATGCCGGCCTCCTTTCGGCGAACATCGAGTTAACCAAAATCAACGCAGATAGTTAACCACTTTTTAACCATTTGACGCGCATTTTGCGTGGCACTATTCTATCTCGGTAAGGTAATTGCGGGCGCGAGAATTCGATGCTCGAGATGGCGGCGGGACGCCGCAAGAAAGGATGGAACTCATGAAGTTCGGCAAGCGTGATGGTTGGATGGTCGCTGGCGGTTTCGTGCTGGGCACGCTGGGCGTGAAGGCGCTCACCAGCAACACGGCCAAGAAGTGCTACGTGCAGGGCGTTGCGAAGAGCCTGCAGGCCAAGGCTGCCTACCAGGACGTCGTTGAGCAGGCCAAGGCCCAGGTCGACGACATCGTTGCCGAGGCCAACTACATCAACGAGTCCGCTAAGGCCGACCAGCCCGAGGCTGCTGCGGAATAGCGCAAGAAGCGATTCGTTATGAAATATCAAATTGCAAACGAGCTTCCGGGCCGTTTGCGCGTGACGCTGGCGGGCCATGTCCCGCCAGCGGACCTTGACGCGCTGTATCGCGTGATCGGCCAGTGCCCGGACGTCGTGAAATCAACGGTGTATCCGCGCATCGGCTCGGTGGCACTGACGTATCGCGCCACGCCCGGGGCTCGCGCTCGCGTGCTTTCGCACTTATCCAGCATCGACGCGGCAGCCATCGCGAAGGCCAAGCAGGGTTGCGGGCTGGAGCTTGCCCCGCGCGCCCATTCGCTGCTTATGGACTTGGCCGAGTTGGTGGGGTCGTTCCTGCTGCGCCGCTGGTTCCTTCCGAAGCCCCTTGCCGCCGCTTGGGCCGTATGGAGCTACCGCAAATTCCTGTTCGAGGGTCTAAAGTCGCTGGCCAACGGGCGCCTGGACGTGCCGGTGCTTGACGCGGCGGCCATCGGCATCTCGTTCTTGAAGCGCGATCCGCGCACGGCCGGCACCACCATGTTGCTGCTCAACGTCGGCGAGACGCTTGAGGAATACACGCGCAGCCGTTCGGAAGGTGCGCTTATCAACGCGCTTTTGGACCTGCCCGAATCCGCTCAGCTTGTCGAAGGCGACACCGAGGTGCAGGTGCCCGCGAACACGCTGAAGCCCGGTCAGCTTATTGCCGTGCGCACCGGCATGCCCGTGTGCGTCGACGGCGTGGTGGTGCGCGGTTGCGCCATGGTCAACCAGGCGGCGCTTACCGGCGAGCCTTTGGCCGTGGAACGCACGGTCGGCGACGACGTGTTCGCCGGCACCGCGGTGGAAGACGGCGAGATCATCGTCGAAGTGAAGGCCAACGAGGGCGACACGAAGCTGCGCTCCATCGTCAATTTGGTGGAGCAGACCGAAACGTACAAGTCTGAAACGCAGTCGCGCATGGAGCATCTGGCCGACCGCATCGTGCCGTGGAACTTCCTGCTTGCCGGCATCGTGGCGCTGACCACGCGCAGCCTGGTGAAAACGTCGGCGGCGCTCATGGTTGACTACTCGTGCGCGCTGAAGCTTACCGGCTCCATCGCCGTGCTGTCCGCCATGAGCCAGTCGGCGCAGTCCGGCTTCACCGTGAAGGGCTCGCAGCATCTTGAGCGCATGGCCCAGGCCGACACCATCGTGTTCGACAAAACGGGCACGCTCACCGAGGCAACGCCCGAGGTGGCGCGTGTGCTCACGCTCGACGGCTGGGATGCCGACGAGGTGCTGCGTTTCGCCGCCTGCCTGGAAGAGCACTTCCCGCACCCGGTGGCCCGCGCCGTCGTGCGCGCCGCGGCCGAGAAGAACCTCGAACACCGCGAACGCCACGCCGAGGTGGAGTACATCGTGGCGCACGGCATCGCCAGCTCGCTTGACGGCAAGCGCGTCGTCATCGGCTCGGAGCATTTCGTGGTCGAAGACGAGCAGGTGGAAATCTCCGAGGCCCACAAGGCGCTTATCGCCGAGCAGACCGAGGGGCTGTCGCCTTTGTATCTGGCCGTCGATGGCAAGCTTATGGGCGTCATCGGCTTGCAGGACCCGCTGAAGGCCGGCGTGCCCGAGGCCGTGGCCGAGCTGCGCCGCCTGGGCTTTACCCGCGTGGTCATGCTGACGGGCGACAACGAGCGCACGGCGGCGCGCATCGCCGAGCAGGCGGGCGTGACGGAATTCCGCGCGAACCTGCTGCCTGAAGACAAGTACGCGTTTATCGAGAACCTGAAGGCCCAGGGCGCGAACGTGGTCATGGTGGGCGACGGCGTCAACGACGCCCCGGCGCTGGCGCTTGCCGACGTGGGCATTGCCATGGGGCAGGGCACCGCGGTGGCCAAGGAAGTAGCCGATATCACGCTGACCGGCGGCAACCTTGGCGCCATCGTGTCGCTGCGCCGCATGAGCGAAGGGCTGATGGAGCGCCTCGGCGGCAGCTTCAAGGCCGTCATGCTCATCAACTCGGGGCTGCTTGCGGCGGGCATCGCCGGCGTCATCACGCCCCAGATGTCCTCGCTTCTGCACAACGCCTCAACGGTGACGCTGTCCATGCGCAATTCCAAGCGCTACGACGTGTAACACCTTGCGCGGTCCGTCAGGTAACCCCTGGCGGGCCGCGTTTGCGTGCGTGCATGCGCGCAGATGGCGGCACGCCCGCTTTCGCGCAGGCATTTCGTGAAGAAGCGCACATATTATCGGCGCCCCGTTGCAAACGCCCGGGGGCGTTGCTATACTTCGAGGGCTGTTTTTTATCACACATGCATGTGCGACCCAACCCGCTAGTGGCCAGTACTGGTTGCGGGTGCCGGGGATGACCGCATGCAGAGGACTAACGAATGGAGAGTGTCATGGCTAAGATCAGCATTCAGACCCTGCTCGATGCAGGCGCGCACTTCGGTCATCAGAAGCGTCGCTGGAACCCCAAGATGAAGCAGTACATCTTCGGCGCTCGCGGCGACATCTACATCCTGGACCTGAAGCAGACCCTCATCGGCATGGACCAGGCTTACACCTTTGTTTCCAACATCGCCAAGAACGGTGGTTCCGTCCTGTTCGTCGGCACGAAGAAGCAGGCTCAGGAAGCCGTCGCCGACGCCGCTAACCGCTGCGGCATGCCCTACGTCAACGCTCGTTGGCTCGGCGGCATGATGACGAACTTCGTGACCATCCGCTCTCGCGTCACCCGCATGGAGGAGCTCGAGGCCATGGAGGCCGACGGCCGCATGGCTCTGCTGCCGAAAAAGGAGCAGATCCTGCTGCGCAAGGAGCTGTCCAAGCTGCAGACCAACCTCAACGGCATCCGCAACATGAAGCGCGTCCCCGACGCCATCTTCGTGATCGACACCAACCGCGAGGAGATCGCGCTGCACGAGGCTCATCGCCTGAACATCCCCGTGGTGGGCACGCTCGACACGAACTGCGATCCGGACGACGTCGAGTACGGCATCCCGGCTAACGACGACGCCATCCGCTCCGTCAAGCTGCTGGCCGAGTTCATCGCTGACGCCGTCATCGCCGGCACCGGTGCTCCGGTGTCCGCCGAGGAGATGGCTGCTCCGGCCGAGGCTGCTCAGGCTGAGGCTGCTGCTCCGGCTGCCGAATAAGCATCAGGCTTTTCAAGGTGAAACGCGCCGTCGGTCCCTGCTTTGGCGGCCGACGGCGTTTTGAGGTTATTACGGTGCGGCAGGCCGCTGCGCCGAAACAACGATAGAAAGGATCAACGTGGCTGCTATTACCGCTTCCATGGTCAAGGAACTGCGCGAGATGACCGACGCTGGCATGATGGAGTGCAAGAAGGCTCTCGTCGAGGCTGACGGCGACATGGACAAGGCTGTCGACGTACTGCGCACCCGTGGCCTGGCCGCTGCCGCCAAGAAGGCCGGCCGTGCCACCAACGAGGGCACCGTCATGACCGTCGTGGCCGAGGACGCCAAGTCCGCTGCCGTGGTCGAGCTGAACTGCGAGACCGACTTCGTGGGCATGAACGAGAAGTTCAAGGCTTACGCCGAGAAGCTTGGCCGCGCTGCTCTGGCCGCTAACGCTGCCGACGTCGAGGCCCTGAAGGTCGCTTCCTACGAGGGCGAGTCCGTCGAGGACATCCTCACCGACGCCATCCACGTGCTCGGCGAGAACATCCAGCTGCCCCGCGCCACCACCGTGGCCGCCGGCGGCGTTGCCACCTACATCCATGGTGGCGGCAAGATCGGCGTTGTCGTGACGTTCGACGTCGAGGGCATCGACCCCGCTTCCGAGGGCTTCCAGACCTATGGCCGCGACGTTGCCATGCAGGTTGCCGCTGCTTCCCCGGTTGCCGCTACGCGCGAGTCCGTGCCGGCCGAGGTTGTCGAGCACGAGAAGGCCATCTACAAGGCCCAGGCTGCTGAGTCCGGCAAGCCCGAGAACATCCAGGAAAAGATGGCCACCGGCCGCCTGGAGAAGTTCTACAAGGAGAACTGCCTGACCGAGCAGGCCTTCGTCAAGAACCCCGACCAGACCGTGAACCAGTACACCGAGGAGGCTGCCAAGAACCTCGGCGGCTCCATCAAGGTGACCGGCTTCGTGCGCTGGGCTCTCGGCGAGACCGCGTAAAGCTGCAAGCTTTTCGGAACGCAGATACCGTTTGCTTTCATCGTGAAGGCCCGCCGCGTGCGGGCCTTCGCTTTATAATGGGCTTTCGCAATCATTTACGCACAAGGGGGACGTTCCATGGCTGAGAAAGAAATCATCGTTGTCGAAGGCAACAACGCCCTTGCTGGAGAAGTTCAGGTTTCCGGCGCGAAAAACTCGGCGCTGAAGCTTATTGCCGCGGCCATTTTGGGCCAGGGGAAATCCACGCTGCACAACGTGCCGTATATCAGCGACATCGTTGTCATGTCCGAAGTGCTCGAGTGCCTTGGCGCAACCGTTGAGCGCACCGATCACACCATGACCATCGACACCACGGCGGTGGAGTCGCGCGAAACGCCTTACGAGCTGGTGTCGAAGATGCGCGCCAGCATCAGCGTGCTCGGGCCGCTTATCGCGCGCTTCGGGCAGGCGTGCGTTGCCATGCCGGGCGGCTGCCAAATCGGTGCCCGCAAAATCGACATGCACCTGGTGGGCCTGGAAGCGCTTGGCGTGGAATTCAACATCGACCACGGCTACCTGAACGCCCATACGCCCAACGGCCTGCACGGGGCCGAGGTGTCGCTGGAGTTCCCCAGCGTTGGCGCCACGGAAAACTGCTTGATGGCTGCTATCACCGCACAGGGCCACACGCTCATCGAGAATGCGGCGCGCGAACCGGAAATCGTCGATTTGGCGAACATGCTCAACGCTATGGGCGGCAAGGTTACCGGTGCCGGCTCATCGATCATCGAAGTGGAAGGCGTGCCGCTTGAAAGCCTGCATCCCTGCGAGCACACCACGGTGGGCGACCGCATCGAGGCCGGAACGTTTCTGGCCGGCGGCGCGCTGACGGGCGGACCCGTCACGGTGCGCGGCATCGACCCGTCGTATCTGCACATGGCCATCATGAAGCTGCGCGCCATGGGGTGCACGGTGGAGACGGGCGATAATTGGGTGCGTTGCAGCCGCACGCAGCCGCTGCAGCCTACCGATATCCAAACGCTTCCGCACCCGGGTTTCCCCACCGACTTGCAGGCGCAGTTCATGCTGCTGTGTGCGCTTGCCCACGGCACGTCCATGGTTACGGAAAACGTGTTCGAGAACCGCTTCATGTTCGCAAGCGAGCTTGCGCGCATGGGTGCCGACATCACCATTGAGGACCATCATGCGCTCGTGCGCGGCGTCAGCGGCCTGCAGGGCACCGACGTGTCGTCCACCGACCTGCGCGCCGGCGCTGCGCTGGTGCTTGCCGGCATTGTTGCCGAAGGCGAAACGCGCGTGCACAACATCAAGCACATCGACCGCGGCTACGAGGACTACTGCGGCAAGCTTGAGCAGCTTGGCGCGAACGTCACGCGTCGTCGTTTGGGCGCCTCGCGCGAATAATCCCAGGTGGTGCCATGGTTAGGAAACGCAAGGACATCACGCAAATCAATTCGAAGCTCACGTCGCGGCGCATGCGCAGCGCTACGCTTGGCACGCATGTGCCCAAGGCGCGCCCGGCGCACATGAACGCCGACCAGGTGGGGTTTTCCAGCCCGCGGCGCCAAAAGCGCGCACAGCGCGGCTATGTGTCCAACGTCATGCCGGGCGCCACGGGTCCGCGCAGCGGCGGCGGGTACGCGGGGCGCCTGGAGTTTTCCCCCGGCCAGAAGCGCCGCACGTGGGGGCGCAGGGTAGGCGTTGCCGTAGCGGTGGTGGCGCTGCTTGCGGCCGTGGCTTACGGTGTGTGGTCGTTCACGCTTACGGGAAACCTCAACGACAAGCTGGCGTTGAAAAACTCCGACGCGGCCAGCGCGCTTGTTGCGGCGAAGTCGGGCGATCCGTTCTATACGCTTGTGGTGGCCGAGCTCGACACGCCCGGCATGCCCAATTCCGCCGACGGCCCCGATGCGCTTGCGCTTGTACGCACCGACGCGTCCGGCAAAAACGCCACCATCGTGTCCATTCCCTGCGACGTGCAGGTGTCGCTGAAAGACGGCAAGTACTACCCGTTGCGCGAAGCGTCCGTGCGCGAAAGTGACGCATCGCTGGTCAGTGCCGTGGCGAACTTCGCCGATGTCAGCATCGCGCACG
The DNA here is from genome assembly GCF_977052095.1 of Senegalimassilia sp. Taxonomy (NCBI): domain Bacteria; kingdom Bacillati; phylum Actinomycetota; class Coriobacteriia; order Coriobacteriales; family Coriobacteriaceae; genus Senegalimassilia; species Senegalimassilia sp. The sequence goes on along the minus strand of NZ_CDRSTZ010000005.1, from coordinate 12,476 downwards.
TTGTCAGGATCGACGCCGCAGGCTTGACGCAGCTGGTCGATGTGCTTGGCGGCGTTGACGTGACGCTTCCCGAAGAAGTGGACGACCCGGCCGCCGGCAGCGTGTACCTGCCCGCCGGGCAGCAAACGCTTACGGGCGAAGGCGCTGTCACGCTGGCGCGCGCCACGAACTTCCAGCAGCCGCGTCAAACGCAGGCGGAAAACCAGCAGCTTTTGCTCACCGCGGTGGCGCAGCGTTTGGTGGCCAGCGGCAAGTCGGGCTTGGTCGGTCTGCTTGACCAGCTCAACGGCGCGTTCCAAACGGATATGAGCTCGAACGACGCTCTGTCGCTTGCCGAAAGCCTGAAAGGTCTCACGCCCGATGCCGTGCAATGCGGGCTGGTGCCCGGCTACGTCACGCAAAGCGACGGGCAGGACGTCTACGCTGTGTCGAATTCGTCGTGGTCTACCATGATGGACCGCGTCGATGCAGGTCAGGCGCCCGCTGAAGCGCAGCAGGCCGCCACCACCGATCCCGGCAGCTTCTCCATCACCGTGCGCAACGGCGGAGGCATCACGGGGGCGGCGGCGTCCATGCAGCAAACGCTCACGTCGAAGGGCTTCAACGTGACGGAAACGGGCAACACCGACGCGTCCGTGTACAACGAGACGCTGGTCATCTACAACGCCAGCGACACCGAGCCCGCCGCGCAGACGGTGCTCAACGCCATGGGCGTTGGCCGCTTGGTGCAAAACAGCGGGTCGTACACGTTCAACACCGATGTGCTGGTTATTCTCGGTAAGGATTGGAAGCCGGCAGCGTAGGCCCCAAGCGGGCGCCGCGCTGTGGTAGAATCGCGAAGAAGAACGCTAACCATACGATGAAGGAGATTCCCATGGTTGAGAAGAACGACGTTGCAGCAGTGCTCGAGCTCATCCGCCCCAGCCTGCAGGCCGACGGCGGCGACGTGAAGCTCGTCGACGTTGACGCCGAAGGCGTTGTGACCGTCGAGCTGCAGGGCGCTTGCAAGGGCTGCCCCATGTCCCAGATGACGCTGGCCAACGGCGTGGAGCGCATCCTGAAGGAGCGCGTGCCGGGCGTTACGCGCGTTGTGCCTGCAATGATGTAATCACGGGAAAAGCAGGCGGGGAAGAGGTAGTGCAATCATGAAATGTTGGGAGCTGCGTGGCTGCTATGATGACGAGGAAATGAACTCGCGTTGCCCGCACAATATCCCCGGCGAGCCTTGTCCTGCCGACTGCCACTTCGCCGCCTGCTTCCGTCCTACGCACGTTGTCTGCTCGGATTTCGCCAAGCTGCTGAATCCCGAGCGCGATTTCGACGCGGCGGCAAAAGAAATTTGCCGCTTCTGCGAGTTTTTCCTTGAGCGGGGCCCTGCCACGTCGCAGCGCACCGCAGGAGAGGCTGCGCGCCAGGGCAACCCGAACCGGTTTTTGCTCTAGCGCAAGCTACGTCAGGAAGAGGTGGCTTTCATGAAATCACATGCTTCTTGCCCGCGTTGCAAGGGCCACAATCTTGACCTGACGTCCTATGAAGCCGTGATGGTGCTTCGGCCCGACTTGGCGTTGTTCACCGTAACGTGCCCGCAATGCGGCTCGAAGGTGTCTTTGCTGCATCCTATTCCGCCGGCGCTTCGTGAAGAGGTGCGGTTTGCTGCCATCGAGGTGGGGGCAGGCGGTCTGAACTAAGGTATGCTTTATCTCCGTGCATCCAATCTGATGAAACGGAGAACCCCTCATGCTCAACAACATATATCAGATGCTCGACCCGGTGGCGTTTTCGCTCGGGCCCTTCAGCGTGCGCTGGTACGGCTTGGCGTACGTCATGGGCTTCGTCTGCGCGGCGCTGGTGCTGTGGCGCGTGGCGAAGCGTTGGCGCGTGCGCGTGGACACTGACAGCCTGCTCACCATCATGCTGTGCGTCATCATCGGCGTCATCATCGGCGGCCGACTTGGCTATGTGCTGGTATACGGCGACGGCTACTATTTCGCGCATCCCGCCGAGGTCTTGGCGTTCAGCCACGGCGGCATGAGCTTCCACGGCGGGCTTATCGGCGCGTTGCTGTCGGGCATCGTGGCGGCGCACGTCACGAAAATCCCGTACCTCACCCTAGCCGACATGGGCTGCATCGCCGCGCCTATCGGGCTGTTCTTCGGCCGTTGCGCGAACTTCGTGAACGGCGAGCTGTGGGGCGCGCCCACCGATGCGGCGTGGGGCGTGGTGTTCGGCGGCTCGGCGGGCATGATGCCGCGTCATCCTTCTCAGCTGTACGAAGCGCTGCTTGAGGGCGTGCTGCTGTTCATCGTGCTGTACGCGCTGTCCCGCAAATGCCCGCCGCGCCCGCAGGGCACGTTTCTGGGCGTGTTTTTGATCGGCTACGGCATCTGCCGCTTCCTTGTTGAATTCGTGCGCCAGCCCGATGCGCAAATCGGCTATTTGTGGGGCGGATGGCTGACCATGGGCCAGGTGCTCAGCGCTCCGCTGGTCATCGTGGGCGTTTGCGTGCTCATATATGCCGTTCGCGCAAAAAAGCCGCAACAGGGGCTTCCCGAAATGGTACACAATTAGTATCATATAGATATGCAACGAACCGATGGCGAAGATGTAACGAATTCGCAAAGGTTGCCGCACGTGCGGCACGGGCGGTTCGCAGCGTTTCTATACTAGTTGGCGAGGACGCCGTCGGGGCGCCTTCGCAGACCGAGAGGGGTTTTCCATGGACGTCAAATTCTTCAAGTGCATGCATTGCGGCAACGTTGTCGTGAAGGTGTTCGACCAGGGCGTGCCGGTTGTGTGCTGCGGCGAGAACATGGTCGAGCTGCACGCCAACGACACGGATGGCGCGCGCGAGAAGCATGTGCCGCAGGTCACCGTCGACGGCGCCACCGTCACCGTGAAGGTTGGCGAAGTTGCCCATCCCATGACCGAGCCGCACTTCATCACCATGATCGTGCTGGTCACGGAAAAGGGCTACCAGATTGCGCCGCTTACGCCCTCCGACGCTCCCGAGGCCACGTTCGCCGTTGCCGAAGGCGACAAGCCGGTGCGCGCCTACGAGTACTGCAACCTGCACGGCCTGTGGGTCGCTGAAATCTAGCAGCTGCGCGGGCGCTGCCCTTGCATGCAAAGCAATCGAAAACGAGCCTGTCGCCACATCGGCGGCAGGCTCGTTTTGCGGTATAGTCGATGCGCAGAAACGAAATGCCGCGAAAGCGCCAGGGGAGGGAACCATGGCAAAACGAACGAAGATCGTCTGCACGCTCGGGCCGGCCGTCGACGACGAGTCGAAGCTGCGCGCAATGATAGCGGCGGGCATGGACATCGCCCGCTTCAACTTCAGCCACGGAACGCACGAGGAGCACGCGCGCCGTATGGACCGTTTGCGCCGCGTGCGCGCCGAGATGGCCAGTCCGTGCGCTATCTTGCTTGACACGAAGGGCCCCGAGATTCGCACGGGCCTGCTTGCCGGGCACCAACCCGTGCAGCTTGCGGCGGGGCAGCGCTTCACGTTCACGGAAGCTGACGTGGAGGGCACAAGCAGCATCGTGTCGCAGAATTGTCCGGGGCTTGCCAGCGCGCTTGAGCCCGGTGCTTCCATCCTTGTGGACGACGGCATGATCGAGTTTTCAGTCGACGCCATCGAAGGCACCGACATCCACTGCACCGTGCGCAACGCAGGCACGCTTGGCGAGCGCAAGTCCATCAACATTCCGGGTACCTCCGTACCGCTGCCGGCCATGACCGAGCAGGACAAGCAGGACCTGCTGTTCGGTATCCAGCAACAGGTCGATTTCGTGGCGGCGTCGTTTATCCGCGACGCGGCGGGCGTGCGGGAGCTGCGCGCGTTTCTGGATGACAACGGCGGTACCGGCATCATGCTGCTGTCGAAGATCGAATGCTCCGAGGCCGTCGAGCACATCACAGAAATCATAAACGCTTCGGACGGCATCATGATTGCCCGCGGTGACCTGGGTGTGGAGGTGCCGCCGTACAAGGTGCCGCACATCCAGAAGGAAATCATCCGTCTTTGTAACCGCGAGTCGAAGCCGGTCATCACCGCCACGCAGATGCTGGAATCCATGATCGTGAACCCGCGTCCTACCCGCGCCGAAGTCGGCGACGTGGCCAACGCCATCTACGACGGCACGGACGCGGTCATGCTGTCGGGCGAGACGGCGGCGGGCAAATACCCCGTGCAGGCGGTGGAGATGATGGCGCGCGTGGCCGAGGCCAGCGAACCGTACCTGTTCGACGAGCGTATGCCCGATCGTTCGCGCGACCGCGCGCGCGTGGCGCTTGCCGTTGGCATCGCCGCGGTGCAAACGGCCGAAACCATCAACGCGTCGTGCATCGTGGCGCCTACGCTTTCGGGCCACACGTCGCGCTTGGTGTCGAACCTGCGTCCGCGCACGCCTATCTATGCCGTTACCACGTCCGAGCGCGTCATGCGCCAGCAGCAGATTCACTGGGGCGTCACGCCCATGCTCGGCGACGTGCAGGGCGACATGGCGCACGTTGTGGAAAACGCGCGCCGCGCTATCGTGGAAAACGGTTACGCGCATCCCGGAGACGTTGCGGTGGTCACGGCGGGTGATGTGGCCACCAGTCCCATGGTGTCGCATGCGCGCGAAGGCGCCGAAGGTGACGTTGCTGCAACGAACGTGATGTACGTGGTGCAGATTCGCCCCGAGGCGCGTTAGAGTATCGTTAGCTTGCCGGTGTGCTTTGCCTGCGGGCCGGCACAACACGTTGAAAGGTTTGAACATGGGATTTTTCGATAACGCTCAAGATATGCTGGGCCGTGGCGCCAGCGCTGCGCAGGGCGTGCTTGACAAGGGCGTTTCCGCTGCGAAAGGCGCGGTTTCGGGCGTGGCCGTCGAGCAGCAGCTTGTCATGAAGAACCTTGTGCGCCTGTGCGCCGATGGATGGGCCGCCGGTTGGCACCAGGGCTTCGACGGGGCCGCGACCGTGCGCTTGGACGACGCCGAAGTTGCTCCGTGCCGCCCGTTTTTCTACGACAACCCCTCAAGCTGGGTCAGCATGGGCGTACAGGACGTTCGCCTGGCCGGCGCGTTCATTGCCACCACGGGCTTGCGCACGTCCATGCGCAACGTGGCGCATGACCCGGCGCGCAACATCGGCATCGTCGAGATCAACGAGCAGGGCGACGCCTGGCGCATCGTGTGGGGCCTGAAGGATGGCGGCGTGCCCACGGCGGCGTTCCCGCAGCATTTCGCCGCGCACGCACAGCACCGCGTCGTGTACAGCTGCGTGCCCGCTAACGTGGCGGCCGCGCGCCTGCTGCTGCCGGGCGACGCTGCCGCGGTGACGAAGGCGCTGTGGAGTGCGCTTCCGCAGGCCATGGCAGTGGTTCCTAACGGCGTTGCGCTGCTTGACGCGCCTGCGTTGGCGGTCGGCGATGTGGCGGCGGCACTTGATGTGCGCAGCGCCGCTGTGCTGTCGGACGGCGGTGTGGTGGTTGCTGGCTTGACGTGCGATGATGCGTTCGCCACTGCGCAGGCGCTCGACAAGGCCGCGGGCGTCTATGTTGCGGCGCGCGCCGCGAACGCGGGCTCCGACCGCTTCGCCGGCGCCCCGTCGGCCGAGCAGCTCCTCGCGTGGGCGAAGGCGCACGGCGTCAACGTCGACGAAAGCCTGCTTGCGTAAGCGCGGCCTATCCGCATACTTGCGATTCTCAAGCGCCTGCGTCCTGCATCATTGCGGGACGCAGGCGCTTTTCGCTTTGTTCTCCGCACGCACTCCCATGCGTGCTACGTTCGTGCTGCGGGGCTTGCATGCAGCTGCTCTTTGCCATCGGGCGTTTTCTCCCTGTGCCCCTGGCCACCCAAAATGGGTCGTATTCCATTCCAAGGATAACTGACCGTTGACAACGTCTGGCGCCCTTCGTACCATCCCACTCATGTAAAGGTTGCGTAAAGCGGGAATTCTGCACCCGCTTTGTCGGCGATGACAGCGGCCTTCGTATCAGCGCGCAATCGCGCATTCATTCTGCACCCAGCATAACGAAATGGCGGCCGTACGGCTGCTGGCTTTCGTATGCCCTGGTGCCCGTCTTCCTTGGAAGGGGAAAGCAATGGCAAAACAAGCACTGAAGAAAAAGCCGCTTGCCCGCGGCATCCTGGCCGCAGTCATGGCGGCGGCGCTCGGCTGCGGCCTTCTGGCCGGCTGCTCGTCGAACAACGCTTCCACGCAGCCTGCCGACAACAAGTCCGCATCCACCGAGCAGGCCTCCGACGAGTTCCAGTCCAACATCATGTTCTGCGGCTCCACGTCGGCCTACCCGATCATCTCGTCGCTGGCCTCTTCGTTCACCGACCAGTACGAAACGTGGAACAAGGTTAACACCAGCTTCCCCGAGAAGAACATCTCCATCTACGTTGCCCCGGGCGGCTCGGGCGTTGGCGTCAGCGCGCTTGAGGAAGGCACGTGCGACTTCGGCATGGTTGCCCGCACGCTGAAGGACTCCGAGAAGGAAAAGCTTGGCGACTACAAGGAATACGAGATCGCCAAGGACGCGCTGACCGTTTCCGTCAACGCCGAGAACCCCATCGTCGGCACCGTTGACGATATGTCCACCGACACCATCCGCAAGATCTTCGCCGGCGAAATCACCACGTGGGACCAGGTCGACGCAAGCCTGCCCGCTGAGCAGATCCAGGTATACATCCGCGACCTGTCCGGTGGCGCTTACGAGGTGTTCCAGAAATCCGTCATGGGCGATTCGAAGGTCACCGACGCTGCCACGCAGTCCGCTTCCATGACCGAGCTGGCCACGAACATCGCGAACAACAAGTGGGCTATCGGCTATGCCGGCTTCGGCGCCTACAACAAGGCTAACGCCAACGGCACGAAGCTTGTGGCCATGAAGGTCGACGGCGTGGAGGCCACCGAGGCCAACATCGTTTCCGGCGACTACAGGATCCAGCGTCCCGTCATGTTCGTGGGCGTTGGCGAGCCCACCGACTCCGAGCAGGCCTTCATCGACTACATCTACTCCGATGCCGGCATCAAGGCCATCGAGTCGAACGGCTACATCCCGTCGTTCACCGCGAAATAGGTTTTGGCGCGCACAGCCATGCCTATGACGAAAACGGTCCGCGCCCGCAGGCGCTGCGCGGACCTTGTGCAGAATAGTTTGGTTGCGACGCTCGCGCTTGCGGGCGTCGCCGCGCTTGCGGCAGTGCTTGTCACCGTGGCGGTGCAAGGTTGGCCCATCGTCTCCGAGGTGGGCCTTTCGGCGTTCTTGCTCGGCAACAGCTGGATGCCCGTCGATTTCGGCACGGGCGCTAGCTTCGGCATCGCGAACTTCATTGCCGGCTCGGTGGCCGTTTCCGTGCTGGCGCTGGCATTGGCGCTGCTGGTGGCCATCGGGTGCGCGTTGTTCTTGTCGTGTGCGGCGGGGCCTGCGCTTCGTGCGGCGCTGTGCAGCGCCATCGACCTGCTTGCGGGCATCCCCTCGGTGGTGTACGGCTTCGTGGGCCTTGAAGTGGTTTCGAAGGCGTTCATTGAAGCGGGCCATCCGTCGGGCAACTGCGTGCTGGCCGCCGGCATCGTGCTTGCCGTCATGGTGCTGCCGTTCATGGTGTCGTCCATGACCGAGTCCATGCTGGCCGTGCGCCAGCGCTACCTTGCCGCATCGCTGAACCTGGGCGTGGGGAAGTGGTACGGCGTGTATGCCGTGGTGCTGCCCGTGTCGCTGCGGTTGCTGTGGCCGTCGGTCATGATGGCGTTCGCGCGTGCCATGGGCGAGACCATGGCCGTCATGATGGTGGTGGGCAACGCGAATCTGTTCCCCGAGCTGTTGGGCAAGGGCGAAACCATCGCGTCGCTTATCGCGCTTGAAATGGGCACGGCCGCAGCGGGCAGCACGCATATGCATGCCCTGTTCGCCGCCGGGTTCGTGCTGCTGGCCATCGTGCTTGCCGTCGATGCGGTAACGGCTTGGGCGCAACATCGACTTGCGCGCCGCGCTTCCCGCGGCGTGCGCGGCGGCCGCTGGGTGCTCGGGCGCGCCGGCGCGTGCCTTGCGCGCGTGTGGGCCTGGGCGGGCATGGCCGTAGTTGCCAGCTGCATCGTGTTTTTGTTCGCGTACGTGTTCAGCCAAGGAGCCGGCTGCATTTCGTGGGAGTTCATCACGCAAAGCCCGTCGGGCGCTATCTTGGGCACGGAAGGCGGCATATTCCCCGCCATTGCCGGAAGCGCCTGGTTTACGGCTACGGGGCTGGTCATTGCCGTGCCGTTGGCGCTGGCCCTTGCCGTCTACCGCGTGTTTTTGTGCCGCAAGCCTGCAGTGGAGCACGCCGTGGGGCGCGTCATATCCGTGGCGGCCGGCGCTCCGTCCATCGTCATGGGCCTGTTCGCCTACGCCGTGTTGGTGCGCGACGCCGGCCTTGGCCGCTGCGTGCTGGCCGGCGGCGTGGCGCTGGCGCTCATGATCATCCCGTTCATCGAGGTGCGCGTGGAAAAGGCCCTGCGCGAGGTGCCTGCCGAGCTGGTGACCTCGGCCTATGCGCTGGGATGCACGCGCTCGTACGTGGTGCGCACGCTGGTGCTGCCGTATTGCCGCGGCGAGGTGCTTGGCGCGGTGGTGCTGGGCGCCCTGTACGCCCTTGGCGCGGCGGCCCCGCTCATCTTCACGGGCGGCGTGGCGTTCGCCCCGGTTCCCACCGGCATCGATCAGCCCGCCATGTCGCTGCCGCTGCACCTGTACCTCATGCTTGCGCAGGGCACCACCATCCCGCAGGTGTACGCCACGGCGTTCGTGCTCATGGCGTTGGTGCTGGCTTGCAACCTGGCCGTTTCGGCATATGCCCAGATAAGGAGAAGGCGATGGATGAAATCGTAAGCGAAGGCGAAATCAGCGCCGCCTGCTCGAAGGTGGCCGACGAAGCCGTATCCGCGCAAGGTTCGCTGGCGCTTGAGGTTGCCGGCCTGCAGGCATGGTACGGCGACCGTCACGTGCTCAAAGACGTGTCGCTCACCGCGCGCACGGGGCGCATCCTGGCTATCATCGGACCGTCGGGCTGCGGAAAATCCACGCTGCTAGCGTGCCTGAACCGCTCCATCGAACTGGCCGAAGGCGCCCGATGGTCCGGTCAAGTGCGCCTTGCAGGTGTGCCTACGCAGGGCTGGACGGCCGACAAGGTGCGCGAACGTGTGGGGCTTGTCATGCAAAAGCCCACGCCGTTTCCGTTCTCGGTCGAGCGCAATATTATCTACGCGCTGCGCAATCGCGGCGTGCGCAAGCGCGCACAGCTTTCCGCTGCCGTCGGGCAGCAGCTGCGCGCGGTGGGTCTGTACGACGAGCTGGCTGGAGATGTGCGCCGCAGCGCGCTCGAGCTTTCGGGCGGCCAGCAGCAGCGCCTGTGCATCGCGCGTGCCCTGGCGGTCGAACCAAGCGTGCTGCTGCTCGACGAGCCGTGCAGCGCGCTTGATATCGCCAGTACGTCGGCGGTCGAGGACGTGCTGCGCCGCGTAGCGAAAACGTGCGCCATCGTCATTGTCACCCACAACCTTGCCCAAGCGCGCCGCATCGCCGACGACGTCATATGCATGAGCGGCGGGGAAGTGGCGTGGGAAGGCGCGGTCGACGAGTTGTTCGAGCGCCAGTACAACACCGTGCTGCGTCCGCTGTACGGATCCGACTTACTATAAAAGCATGCGTTCGCACCGTTGAAAAGCGCCCGCAACCTGGCTTGTGTGCAGGTTGTGGGCGCTTTCCGTTTCGCGAAGTTTTCCTTGAACGCCCCTCGAAACGCACGTATAATACCCAGTTGCGTCTGGTGACTTATGGATACACCCGGGCGCGTGGATTGACGGAGTCAGTGCGTCTGACCTCAAACGGGCGCCCTTAGGCAATCGCCGATCCACAGCATGTAGGAGGGTTTGCGGTGCATGGTGAGGCATGCGAGCGTGAACCCAGATGGAAAGGTTTGAAATGGGAGTCAAACAGTACAGGCCGACTAGCCCCGGTCGTCGCTTCCAGACGGTTTCGGACAAAGCCGAAATCACCTGCGACAAGCCGGAAAAGTCCCTGCTTGCGCCGCTGAACAAGAAGGCCGGTCGCAACAACCACGGTCACATCACCGTCCGTCATCAGGGCGGCGGCGTGAAGCGTCGTTACCGCATCATCGACTTCAAGCGCAACAAGGACGGCGTGCCTGCAAAGGTCGCTACCGTCGAGTACGACCCGAACCGCTCCGCTCGTATCGCTCTGCTGCACTACGTTGACGGCGAGAAGCGCTACATCCTTCACCCGAAGGGCCTGAAGGTCGGCGACATGGTCGTCAGCGGTTCCGACGTGGACATCAAGCCCGGCAACGCCATGCCGCTGGCAAGCATCCCCGTCGGTACGCTCATCCATGCTGTTGAGCTGCAGCCTGGCCGCGGCGCCGCTCTGGCCCGCTCCGCCGGCACCAGCATCCAGCTGATGGGCAAGGAAGGCAAGTACGCAATCCTGCGTATGCCGTCCTCCGAAATGCGTCGCGTGCTGCTCACCTGCCGTGCAACCATCGGCGAGGTTGGCAATGCCGAGCACTCCAACATCACGATCGGCAAGGCCGGCCGTAATCGTTGGCGTGGCATCCGCCCGACGGTTCGTGGTACGGTCATGAACCCGGTCGACCATCCCCATGGCGGTGGCGAAGGCAAGAACAAGACTTCTGGCCGTCACCCTGTCAGCCCGTGGGGCGTTCCGACCAAGGGTCATCGTACGCGCAACCCGAAGAAGGCCTCTAGCCGCCTGATCATTCGCCGTCGCAAGAAGTAGCGCTAAGCGTTAAGGAGTAATAGTGAGCAGAAGTTTGAAGAAGGGTCCTTTCGTTGAGCCTCGCCTTCTTGAGCGCATCGAGAAGATGAACGCGGCCGGCGAAAAGAACGTCATCAAGACCTGGTCCCGTGCAAGCACGATCTTCCCCGAAATGGTGGGCCACACCATCGCGGTGCACGACGGTCGCAAGCACGTGCCGGTGTACGTTACCGAGTCCATGGTCGGTCACAAGCTGGGCGAGTTCGCCCCCACGCGCACCTTCAAGGGTCACGCGGCCGACAAGAAGAAGAAATAAGAAGGGGTGAATCATGGAAGCTAAAGCAATCGCACGCACCGTGCGCATGTCGCCCCGTAAGGCACGCATCGTCGTCGACCTGATCCGCGGCAAGTCCGTTCCGGCCGCCCGTGAGATCCTGGCGTTCACCAACCGCGCCGCTGCCGAGGTCGTCGAGAAGACGCTGAACTCTGCCGTTGCCAACGCCGAGTACCAGCACCATGTGCGCCCGGAGACGCTCGTCGTGAAGACCGCTTTCGTTGACGAAGGCCCCACGCTCAAGCGCATCCGTCCCCGCGCTAAGGGTTCCGCTTCGCCGATTCGCAAGCGCACCTGCCACATCACCATCATCGTCGCTTCGCGAGAGGAGGCTTAAAGTCTATGGGTCAGAAGGTAAGCCCTACCGGGTTCCGCCTCGGTATCACCGAAGAGTGGCGCAGCCGTTGGTACGCCGACAAGGATTACGCCCAGAACCTGGCAAACGACTTGGCCATTAGGAAGTTCCTGGACAAGCAGCTGTCCCGTGCCGCCGTCTCCAAGATCGAGATCGAGCGCGCTGGCGACAAGATCAAGGTCATCGTGACCACCGCTCGCCCGGGTGTGGTGATCGGCAAGAAGGGCGCCGAGATCGACGCTCTGCGCAAGAAGCTTGAGAAGGTCGCCAACGGCCCCGTGAACATCGAGGTCGTCGAGGTGAAGCGCCCCGAGCTGGACGCCAACCTCATCGCCCAGTCCGTTGCTGAGCAGCTGGAAGGCCGCGTTGCTTTCCGTCGCGCTATGCGCAAGGCCGTCCAGTCCGCCCGCAAGTCCGGTGCCAAGGGCATCCGCATCCAGTGCGCCGGTCGTCTCGGCGGCGCTGAGATGAGCCGCCGCGAGTGGTACCGCGAAGGCCGCGTGCCGCTGCACACGCTGCGCGCAAAGGTGGACTACGGTTTCTGCACCGCCGCTACGCAGATGGGTTCCATCGGCGTGCAGGTGTGGGTCTACCACGGAGAGGTCATGCCCGGCCAGAAGGCTCCGCAGCCGGCGCTCGAGGGCAACTCCCGTCCGAACCGTTCCCGTCGCAACGACCGCAATGAGAGGGGGCGCAAGTAATGCTCGTACCTAAGCGTGTTAAGCACCGCAAGGTGCAGCGCGGCTCCATGAAGGGCCGTGCAAAGGGCGGTACCCGTCTGAACCACGGTTCCTGGGGCATCCAGGCGCTGGAGGCCCACTGGATCACCAACCGTCAGATCGAGGCCGCTCGTATCGCCATGACCCGTTGCATGAAGCGTGGCGGTAAGGTTTGGATCACCATCTTCCCGGACAAGCCGATCACCAAGAAGCCGGCTGAGACCCGCATGGGTTCCGGTAAGGGCAACCCCGAGGCCTGGGTCGCGGTCGTCAAGCCCGGTCGCATCATGTTCGAGATCG
>NZ_CDRSTZ010000004.1:67196-86982 GCF_977052095.1 Senegalimassilia sp. | reverse complement strand
AGATCACGTGGAAGCGCGTCGTGGACATGAACGACCGCCAGCTGCGCAACATCGTGTGCGGCCTGGGCGGCAGGGCCAACGGCGTGCCGCGCGAGGACGGCTTCGATATCACCGTGGCCAGCGAGGTCATGGCCATCTTCTGCCTGGCCACTTCCATCACCGACCTGAAGGAACGCCTCGGCCGCATCGTGGTGGGCTACACCTACGACGATCAGCCCGTCACCGCGCACGACCTGCACGCCGAGGGTGCCATGGCCGCGCTGCTGAAAGACGCGCTGAAGCCGAACCTGGTGCAAACGCTTGAGGGCACGCCGGCGTTCGTGCACGGCGGCCCGTTCGCCAACATCGCGCACGGCTGCAACTCCATCATGGCCACGCGCATGGCGTTGGCGCTGGGCGACTACGCCATCACCGAGGCTGGTTTCGGTGCTGATCTGGGCGCCGAGAAGTTCCTGGACATCAAGTGCCGCCTGACGGGGCTCAAGCCCGACGCCGTGGTGGTTGTGGCCACCGTGCGCGCGCTGAAGAACCACGGCGGCGTAGCGAAAGACCAGCTGGGCGAGGAAAACCTTGAGGCGCTTGAGGCGGGCCTGCCCAACTTGCTGCAGCACGTGGAGAACATCACGAACGTGTACAAGCTGCCGTGCGTGGTTGCCATCAACCGTTTCCCCACCGATACCGAGGCCGAGCTGAAGCTGGTCGAGGACAAGTGCCGCGAACTGGGCGTGAACGTGGCGCTGTCCGAGGTGTGGGCCAAGGGCGGCGAAGGCGGCCTGGCGCTGGCCGACGAGGTGGTGCGCCTGTGCGAGCAGGGCGACGAGGCCGGCCGCAGCGCCGACACGTTCGAGTTCGCGTACGATGGCGAGCTGGGCCTGCGCGAGAAGATCGAGGCCATCGCGAAGCGCGTCTACCGCGCCGACGGCGTCGACTTCGAGGCGAAGGCGGCCAAGGAGCTGGCGAAACTGGAGAAGCTGGGCTTTGGCGACATGCCGGTGTGCATGGCGAAGACGCAGTACAGCTTCAGCGACGACCAGACGAAGCTTGGCGCGCCGCGCGGCTTCCGCATCACCGTGCGCGACGTCAAGGTAAGCGCCGGCGCCGGCTTCGTGGTGGCGCTGACGGGCAACATCATGACCATGCCGGGCCTGGGCAAAAGCCCCGCAGCCTTCAAGATCGACGTAGACGAAACCGGCAAAATCACGGGGCTGTTCTAGGCCCGGCGGCGGAGGGCGGGCGACGCCCAGTCGCTCAGACAGTCCTGCTCGCGCAAAAGCCCCACTGGGGCTTTTGGCTCGTGCGGAACTCGCTTTGTGGGCATCGCCCGACCTCCGCCTTGGCCAACTTGCTCGTGGTGGTTGCTGGACCTGAGGTCGATCTTTCAGACTGCTTTGGCGGAAGAAAGAGGTTGACCTGCGGGATTGTTTTCGGAAGCCACTCGCGTATGACTTGCGGAGACGTTTCCGGAAACCATTCGCGTGCGGCTTGCGGAGACGTTTCCGGAAGCCGTCTGTAGGGTCGAGCGAAAGCTCGACCGAAAACGGCCATCGGGCACTCGCGGGACACTACGATGGGGATATCGAAAGGGAATGCATGGACACTTCGTTCGTTGAAGAACTTGCTTCGGCGGCTCCTACGCCGGGCGGTGGCGGGGCTTCCGCGTATTGCGGGGCGCTGGCTTCCGCGCTTGCCTCCATGGTGGGCAACTTGACGGTTGGCAAGAAGTCGTTTGCGCAGGTGGAGCCCGAGGTGTACATGCGCCTTGAGAAGCTTGCGGCGCTGCGTCGCCGCCTGCTTGAGCTGGTGGGCGAGGATGCGCAGGCGTTCGGCCCGCTGGCGGCGGCTTATCGCATGCCGAAGGACACGCCCGAGCAGCAGGCTGCGAAAGAGGCGGCCATCCAAGCTGCGCTGGTGGGCGCGTGCGAGGTGCCGCTTGACATCATGCGCACGGCCGCGGCCGTGGTGGACCACACCGAGTTTCTGGCGTACAACGGCAGCCGCATGGCGCGCAGCGATGCGGGCGTGGCTGCGGCGTTCGCGCGGGCGGCGGTGGACGGCGCCAGTTTGAACGTGTACATCAACGTGGCCTCTATGGCCGACGATGAGCGGGCCGAGGGCTATCGCAAGGAGGCGGATCGCCTGGTCGCGAAGACGCGCGAGCGCTGCGACGAGGTGTTCGCGTTCGTGAAAGACGCTATTTCGTAAGGAAGACCTGGACGTATGGCAACGTTGCTAAAAGGAAAACCCGTCGTCGACAGCATGGCGGAGGACATGCGTGCGCGCATCGCGGCGCTGGGCGAGCAGGGCGTTGTGCCCACGCTGGCGCTGGTGCGCCTGGGGCAGCGCCCCGACGACCTGTCCTACGAGCGAACGGCGGTGAAACGCGCCGCTGGGCTGGGCATCAACACGAAGCCGTACGTGCTGGACGAGTTCGCCCCCGAGGCGGCGCTTAAAGCCACGCTGCAGTCCATCAACTACGACAAGACAGTGCACGGCTGCCTGATGTTCCGCCCGCTGCCCACGTTCATGGACGAGAAGGCCATGTGCAACACGCTAGCCGCGGCGAAAGACGTCGACGGCATTTCGCTGGCGTCGCTGGCGGCCGTGTTCACCGACGCGCCCGACGGGTTCCCTCCGTGCACGGCGGCGGCGTGCGTGAAAATTCTCGAGCATTACCAGGTGCCCATCGCCGGCAAGCATGTGCTGGTGATCGGCCGCAGCCTGGTGGTGGGCAAGCCGGTGTCCATGATGCTGCTGCGCCGCAACGCCAGCGTCACCATCTGCCACAGCCGCACCGAAAACCTGCCCGAGATTTCGCGCTCGGCCGACATCGTCATCTGCGCCACGGGCCGGGCCCGCGCGTATGGCCGCGAGTACTTCCGCGCAGGTCAGACGGTGCTTGACGTGGGCATCAACTTCGACGCGTACGGCAAGCTGTGCGGCGACGTGGACTTCGAGGTGGTCGAGCCCATCGTGGACGCCATCACGCCCGTGCCCGGCGGCGTGGGCACCGTCACCACCAGCCTTACTATGGAGCACACCGTGGCAGCAGCGGAGGCGCAACTGAAGGCCGCACAGGTGAAATAGGGCCGGCCAGCTAAGGGACATGACAAAGGGACGGGTCGTTTGTCGGGTTCCGTAACAGGTTCCACGATTTCAACGGGGAGGGGCAGCGGCTCCTCCCCGTTTTTGCGGTGCGGTCTGTCCCATCCGCCGCTTCTTTTCCCTGCTTGTTCGCCGTTTTCGTGGCAGGGGTGCAAGTTGTTGCGCGTTGTCGTATCATGGCTGCATTATGGCTAACGGACTGACATACGCACGTAAAACCGACTCGACGGAAAGCACGAAGCAGCTGGCTGAAACGCTGGCGCCGTACCTGCATCCGGGCGACGTCGTCGTGCTTTCGGGCGATTTGGGCGCCGGCAAAACCCAATTTGTGCAAGGTGTGGCGGCTGGCCTGGGCGTTTCCGCGCAGGTGACCAGCCCCACGTTCAACATCCTGCTGGAATACCACGACGGGCGCATCCCGCTGTACCACTTCGACCTGTATCGCCTTGACGATGCGGACGAGCTGGAGAACACGGGGTACTACGACGTCATCGACGCCGATGGCGTGTCGTTCATCGAGTGGGGCGAGAAGTTCCCCGGCGCGCTGCCGTACGGCTACCTTGAGGTGCGCATCCTGGTGACGCCCGAGGGCGGTCGCCGCATCATCGCGCACGCGCTGGGCAACCGCGCGCGCCAGCTCCTGACCGTGTGGGCGAACGACTCGAAGGCGCGCCTGTCGAAGACCACGGCGAACGCCGGCGGGTTCATCTTGCCGGGCGGTGCGCCCATGACCACGGGGTCCATTCCGCCGATTCGCGTTGAAGATGCTAGCGTTTCCGCAGGTGAAACGGCTTCCGACACCGATGGGGATGCGGGTCGCGCGTCAAGGGACGCATAGCCGCGTTGGAGGGCGGTTGCGTGTTCGACTGCCCGTTGTTTGTAACTGAAATCAAGAAGCAAGGGGAGTGCTGTGCCTGAAGCTGCATATGTGCTGGCGTTCGATACGGCGAACGAGGTTATCGCCATGGGCCTGGGGCGGCTGGATGCGCGCGAGCGCGCGGTCGAGCCGGTGGCAACGCTGGAAGTTGAGGCCCGCCGAGCGTCGAACACGCAGCTGCTGCCGCGCGTGGACGCCCTGCTGCGAGACGCTGGCATCAGCCGTGAGCAGCTTGCGTGCGTGTGCGTGGGGCGCGGTCCGGGGTCGTTCACGGGCGTGCGCATCGCCATGGCCACGGCGAAGGGCATCGCGCAGGCGCTTGGCGTGGCGCTGGTGGGCGTGTCGTCGCTTGACGCGGTGGCGTGGCACGCGTGGGCTGCGGGCGCGCGTGGCGCCGTGGCCGTGGTGGCCGACGCCATGCGCCGCGAGGTGTATCC
The DNA here is from genome assembly GCF_977052095.1 of Senegalimassilia sp. Classification (NCBI taxonomy): domain Bacteria; kingdom Bacillati; phylum Actinomycetota; class Coriobacteriia; order Coriobacteriales; family Coriobacteriaceae; genus Senegalimassilia; species Senegalimassilia sp. The sequence continues at coordinate 82,566 of NZ_CDRSTZ010000004.1, read as the reverse complement.
CGTTCGCTATACGCTTGATGATGCGGGCGTGCAGCGCCTGGAAGCCGACCGCGTGGTGAAAGCCCAGGTGGCAGCCGAGGATCTAGCTGGCGAAGGCGGCGCTGCCGGTGCCGATGGCACTGCGGCGGGCACGCTTTCGCTTACGGGCGACGGGCTGAAGAAGTACGCGGAGCTGTTCGCGCCGACGGGCGCGTTGCTGCCCGAGGAGCTGTGGGCGCCCACGGGCACCGGGCTGCTGCTGGCGCTGCAGGCGGCGTGGCGCGCGGGCCAGGCCGACCCGTTCGACGCGGCGCGTCACAACCCGGGTTTTCTGCTGCCGGTGTACACGCGTCTGTCCGACGCCGAGGAAAACGAGCGCATTCGCCTGGCGAAAAACGACCCGAAGAACCTGGCCACGGGCGTGCAGGACGTGGCGCCGCGCCGCGATCAGCGCGCCACCATGCACGACACGGCCGTGCTCAACGCGCGCGCCGATGAGCACGGCATCACGTACAAGCCGCTCGACGCGGCGCATGCCGAAGCGGTTGCGGCTATGGAAGCGCAGGTCATGGGCTCGGATGCGTGGAACGCGGCGCTGGTTGCCGACGAGCTTCCGCGCCCCGACCGCACGTGGTGGGCGGCATACGCGCCGGCGCAGGCTGGCGAAGGCGAAGGTGCTGACGGGGCGCTTTCCTCGTCTGCGATCGCGCGCCCGGCGCAGGCTGGCGCTTCCGGCGTATCCGATGGCGTTTCCCCTGATGGCGATGGTGCGGCGCCGACACCTTCGCTTGCTGCTGCGGGCGACGGGCTGCAGCTTGTTGGCTATGCGGGCGGCATGATCGTGGACGGGCAGGTGCAAATCCTCAAGATCGGCACTGATCCGGCGTGGCGTCGTCGCGGTATTGCGCGCACGCTTATCTCGCGCGTGGCTTCCGACGCTCGTGACCTGGGCGCCACCACGTGCTCGCTTGAAGTGCGCGCTTCGAACGCGGGTGCGCAGGCATTCTACGAATCGTTGGGTATGCATTCGATCGGCAAGCGTCCGCGCTACTATTCCGATCGTGAGGACGCCGTCATCATGGAAGGCCCGCTGCAAGGCGTGATCGGCGGGTCCACCGTTTCGGCAGCCGCAAGCGACCGCGCGCTGCGTGCCGTGCGCGAAGGCGGCGACGCGGCGGCCACCTGCGCAAATGTCCCCTGCAGCGAAGGCTCGCATAGCGAAGTGAGCGCGGCATCTGCTGCCGACTCTGAGCCCGCACCTCACCAGGTCGATGTCGCGGGCATGCACTTGCGCGTGGACGAGGCGCACAACGCCCAGGTTGCCGCCGAGCCCGCGGCCAAGCTGGTGCGCCCGCTTGTGCTGGCTATCGAAAGCTCGTGCGACGAGACGGCGGCGGCCATCGTCGACGGCGAGGGCAATCTGCTGTCCGATGTGGTGGCAAGCCAGATCGACTTCCATTCCCGCTTTGGCGGCGTTGTGCCCGAAATTGCCAGCCGCAAGCACATCGAGGCCATCTGCGGCGTGTGCGACGAATGTCTCGACGTGGCGGCGCAACGCCTGGGTATGCCGCGCTTGACCTGGGCGGACCTTGACGGCGTGGGCGTGACGTACGCGCCGGGCCTTGTGGGCGCGCTCGTGGTTGGCGTGGCGTTCGCCAAGGGCGCGGCTTGGGCAGCCGACAAGCCGCTGGTGGGCGTGAACCACTTGGAAGGCCACCTGTACGCGAACAAGATCGGCGCGCCCGATTTCGCTCCGCCGGCGGTGGTTTCCCTGGTCAGCGGTGGAAACACCATGCTGGTGCACATGCGCGACTGGGGCGATTACCGTGTGCTGGGCGCCACCATCGACGACGCGGTGGGCGAGGCGTTCGACAAGGTTGCCAAGGCGCTGGGCCTGGGTTACCCGGGCGGGCCGGTGGTGTCGGCGCAGGGCGCGAAGGGCAATCCGAAGGCCATCGCGTTTCCGCGCGCGATGATGCACTCCGGCGACATGCGTTTCAGCCTGTCGGGCCTGAAAACCGCCGTGGTCACGTACATCAACAACGAGCGCGCCGCCGGCAGACCGCTGAACATGCCCGACATCTGCGCCAGCTTCGAGGCGGCTGTGGTGGACGTGCAGGTGAAGAAGGCCGAGATGGCGCTGCGTCAAACAGGTGCGCCGACGTTTTGCCTGGGGGGCGGCGTGGCTGCGAACCCCGTGCTGCGCGCCGCGTACGAGAAGCTGTGCGCGAAATTGCACGTGCGCCTGGTCATGCCCCCGCTTTCCGCCTGCGGCGACAACGCCGGCATGATCGCCCTGGTGGCGCTCGACCGTTTCCGCCAAGGGAAGTTCTACGGCCTTGAAACCGATGCGCAGGCGCACGCGGACCTAGAGCAGGAGTACTAGCAGCTCGCGCCCCGAGGCTTTGCGAACACGGCCCTCGTCGGCGTTTTGCCTGATGGGCGTGACTTTGCCGCTTGCGCCTTGCGCGGGTTGCGCGGCCGCGCCCCTTCGCTGACCCTCGGTCGCTGCGTCGTCGCAACCGCAGCTTGCGTGTTCGCTTCATGCCGAACGCGCGGCGCGGCTGTGCGAACGGCTATACTGGAATGTCGAACGAACGGCCCGCTCAGGGCCAGCTTGATGAACGCGCCCGGGTTCGCCGGGCGCCGCACGATACGCAAGGAGCACAACCGCATGGCCATCGATACCGCCACCGGCAAGGAAGCGCCGGCCGAGATTTCGTCCGAACGCGTGAAGGACATCTTCTCCACCATCGCGAAAAAGTACGAGCGCTTCAATGCCATCTCCAGCTTCGGCGCGTACAAGCTGTGGCTGGCCGGTATGATGAAGCAGGCTCCCATCAGCGCAAACGATGACGTGCTGGACATCGCCGGCGGCACGGGCGACGTCAGCTTCACCGTGGCGCGCGCCAAGCACCCGCGTCACATCCAGTGCACCGACCTGGTGAACGAGATGCTCGACGTGGCCCGCGCGCACTATTCCGACGGCGCTTCCGACGGCGTACCCGTGGACTTCGAGGTGGTGGACGCGCAAAACATCCCGTACGCCGACGCCAGCTACGATGCCATCACCATGGCATACGGCATCCGCAACATGCCCGACCGCCCGCGCGCGCTGGCGGAAATGTTCCGCGTGCTCAAGCCTGGCGGCAGTCTGGTGTGCTTGGAATTTAGCACGCCGCCGAACGCGGTGTGGCGCGCGCTGTACAACTTCTACCTGAAGCACCTTATTCCGTTCTGGGGCGGCCTCATCACCGGCGACCGCGACGGCTTCGTGTACCTGGCGAAGTCCATCAAGGCGTTCCCGAATCAGCAGGGGCTGGCGCGCATGATGGAGCAAGCTGGCTTCACCGATGTGACCTGGAAGAACTATACCGGCGGCATCGCCGCAGTTCACGTGGCGAAAAAGCCCGAATAGCGAACCGCTTGCGGATAACGAACTGCAACCAGTGCCGTAGCTCGTAGAGCGAACCGCAGCCCGCAGCGAACCGAATAGCAAGCAACCCGAAAGCCCGCGAACCTCGCGGGCTTTTTGCTGCGCGCAGGCCGAAATGCCGGGGCTGTGCGATGCGCTCCATGGCGGGGATTCCGGAGCGCGTCTGCATCGCGCGCTCGGGGGGGGGCTGCGCACTTCGCGCGCCTTCTGCTGGGCGTTCATTCTCAGTTGGCGTTTCAAGCCCTTGCGAAGTGCGTAGGTTGCCGTCCTTCCAGGTTTCAGGCAACTTTAAGGACACCTGGGTAGTATCAAGCCTCGAACTTGCCCCTGCGATTGGGCGCACCGCCCGCCGGAAGGAACAACGATGGCTTCATTCACCGACACCTTTGAACGCAAAGAGGTCAAATACCGCTTAAACGCGAAGCAGCATCGTTGCGTGCTCGATGCGCTGGCTGGCCGTATGGCCGCTGACGAATACGGCCGCACGCGCATCACCAGCCTGTACTTCGACACGCCAAGCCGCGACCTGATTGCGCGGAGCCTGGAAAAACCGCTGTACAAGGAGAAGTTGCGCGTGCGCTCGTACGGCACGCCGCTGCAGTCCGAGCGCGTGTACGTGGAAATCAAGAAGAAGTACGACGGCATCGTGTACAAGCGTCGCGTGGGCTGCTCGCAGGCGGCGGCGCTGTCGTACCTGATGGGAGGCGTGCCGTACGAGAACGCGTGCGCAATGAACCCGCTGGCGGATCCGTTGCAGCAGGTTGAAGCCTTGGCGCCGCGCAGCCTCCAGATAGCGCGCGAGATCGACTCGTTCGTGGCGCGCTACCGCAACTTGCGTCCGTCCATGTACATCGTGTGCGAGCGCACGGCGTACGCGCCGGTGCCGGGCGGCGATGCCGAGGGGCTGCGCATCACATTCGACGCGGGCGTGTCGTATCGCGATGCCATGGCTTCCGGAAAACACTTCGATGAGTCGTATCACCCGCTGCTGGGCCTCGGCGAGGTGATCATGGAAGTGAAAACGGGCGCGGCGTTCCCATCGTGGCTGGTCGAGGCGCTGAACGGCTGTGCGGCGTTCCCGTCTTCGTTCAGCAAGTACGGCGCCGCCTATGAGGCCGTTGAGCGTGCGGCTGCCAATTGCAACAGCGCGGCCGCGGCGATTGCATAGCCCTTTGCGCATCGCTTGCGGCGTGCCCGCAAGCCCTTCCGATCGCACCGTGCGCAGCTTCCGCATTCTTGCGTAATCCCAACCCGAAAGGAGAACTGCTGTGCTTGATGCAGCTTTGACCTCGGTCTTCGGAACGACCGATTCCCTGGTGGCAAGCGTTTCCACTGTTGACTTCCTCATGTGCTGCGCGGCGTCCATCGTGCTGGGCGCGGCCGTGGCGTGCATCTACATGTTCCGGCACAACTACTCAAAGAACTTCGTGGTGACCTTGGCGCTGCTGCCGCTGATCGTACAGATGGTGATCACCCTGGTCAACGGCAACCTTGGCGCGGGTATCGCCGTCATGGGCGTGTTCAACCTCGTGCGATTCCGCAGCATCCCCGGCAGCGCGAAAGACATCGGCAGCGTTTTTCTTGCCATGGCCATCGGCCTGGCCACGGGCATGGGATTCATCGCGTTGGCCGTGCTGTTCACCATCATCGTGGGCATCGTGAACGTGGCGTATGTGCTGTCGCCGTTCGGCCGTCCGCAGGAGCCGGCGAAGGTGCTGCGCGTCACGGTGCCCGAGGACCTGGAGTTCGACGGCATGTTCGACGACGTGCTTGGCTGTTACACCAGCGAACACGAGCTGACCGAGGTGCGCACCATGAACATGGGCAGCCTGTATCAGCTTGAATACCACGTGCGCCTGGCGCAGGTGGGAACGGAGAAACGCCTGATGGACGAGGTGCGCCGTCTGAACGGCAACCTGAAGGTAAGCCTGGGCAATGCGCAAGTGACAAGGGAGGTGCTGTAAATGATGCGGTTGGCAAAGCATGACGACGCGAGCAAGAAGGCCGCTGCGGAAGCTGTTGCTGCGCCTGCGGAAGGTTCGGCGGCAATTGACGAAGGCGCCGTGGGCGTGTTGGACATTTCGGGCGCTGCGACTGGGGCGGACGACAACGCTGCAATAAGCGTTTGGCCTGCGGAAACTGTTGGCGCTGGCGGTTCGGCCGCCGCTGTTGCACCTGCGTGCACCGACGTGCGCGGGTTGGTGCGGTTTGCGTGCGGCGGGGTGGTGATGCTGGCGTTGTGCGCGATGCTGTTGATGAACGGTTGCGCGGCGGGCCAGGCATCGTCGGCGGATGCGGAAAACTCGGCCGCGTCCGTAACGGCTGCGGAGACGTCGGGCGATGCGGAGGAGACGGAGTACGCATCGTTCGAAGATGTGGCGGCTGACTTCGACGAAAGCGCGCTTGACCTGGACTATTCCAAGCGCGACCTTGATGCGTCCTGCGACGCGTCAGCTGCCACCGCCATCACGCTCGAGGGCGATTCCGCAACAATTTCCGGCTCGGGCGCAACCGCTTCCGCCGACGGCGTCACCATCACGGCGGCGGGCACGTACGTGGTTACGGGTGAGCTGACCGACGGGCAGCTGCTGGTGGCCGCGGGCGATGACGACAAGGTGCAGCTGGTGCTTGCAGGCGCGACCATCCATAACGAAGACGGGCCGGCAATGTACGTGCAGAATGCGGATAAATGCTTCATGACCTTGGCCGATGATACCGAGAACACGCTGACTGATGGCGCTGATTACGCGCTTGAGGCCGATTCCGACGAGCCGTACGCTACGCTGTTCAGCTGTTGCGACTTGACGCTGAACGGCGGCGGCACCCTGAACGTGACCGCGGCATATCACCATGCGGTGTGCTCGAAGGATGACCTGACCGTTGTATCGGGAACGTACAACATCTCCGCAGTGGAAGACGGTCTGCGCGGGCGCGACAGCGTGAAGATTCGCGACGGCGTGTTCTCCATTGCGGCAGGCGGCGACGGTATCAAGTCGAACAAGGACAGCAAGCCGACGAAGGGCTTCGTCAGCATCGACGGCGGCACGTTCGACATCCGGGCGGGCGACGACGCGGTGCAGGCCAAAACGCTGGTGCGCGTGGCTGGCGGCACCTTGACGGTTGCGGCCAACGACGACGCGTCCCATTCCGACCTGGAGATGCATCTGCTGGGCGGCATGCTGACAGTTGACGCAGGCGACGACGCGTTCCACGCGGAAACGAAGCTGACGGTCGACGGCGGCACCGTTGACGTGACCAGCTGCTATGAGGGCTACGAGGCCGAGAAGATTTACGTGAACGACGGCGAAACCCACATCGCGGCTAGCGATGATGGCGTGAACGCCAGCGCAGCCGACCTGTCCGACAGCTCGGATACCGACACTACCAGCAACACGCTTCCCAACGGCGAAGCGCCTGGCGACCTCGGCGTGGCGGGCGACGCCGGCATGGGCAAGGGCGGTGCCGGCGAAGAAACAGGCGCGCGCGATGCGGCGGGCGACGGTGCGGCCGCGAACGCCGATTCCGCAGCGGCCGGCAACGCCGCATTCGCAGGCGATGCCGCCGGCCAGCGCGGCCCAGGCGGCAACGCGCCCACGCCTCCCGATGGCAGCGAGGCGGCGGCAAACGGCGGCGCTCCCGACAACGCCTTCGCTGAAGGCGCAGTTCAAGGTGGCAAAGGCGGTCAGGGCGGCGACATGACCATGGGCGATGAGAACTGCCTCATCCAAATCAATGGTGGCTACCTGGTGGTGAATGCGGCCGGCGACGGCGTTGACAGCAACGGCAGCGTGGAGGTCAACGGCGGCGTGCTGCTGGTGGCTGGTCCCACCAGCAGCGGTGATGGCGCGTTCGATTACGACCTAACGGCCACGGTCAACGGCGGTACCGTGTTGATGGTGGGCTCTACGGGCATGGCGCAGAACTTCACCAGCGGTACGCAGGCTTTCGCCATGGCTGCGACTAGCGGAACTGCAGGTCAGACGGTTGCCGTGGTGGACGCAAGCGGTAGCGTGGTGGCGTCGTTTACAGCCCCGAAGCAGTTCGGCATGGCGCTGGCGTCCAGCCCTGCGTTTACCGAGGGCGGCGAATACTCGCTGGTCGTCGGCGGTAGCGTCGAGGGCGCGAATGCCGATGGCTACGCCGATTCCGGCACGGTTTCGGGCGGCAGCGAGACCGCTATTACCGCCAGCTGCACGGCAAGCTCGGGCCTTGGCGGGCTGGGCCAAGGCGGCGGCCCCATGGTCGCCGGCCAGGCCGGCGACGTGCGCGTCCAGTGCCGCTAAAAGCCTCCCGATTGCGGAGTTCTTTAGCACTCTACTCGGTTGGAGTACAATAGAAGCAGCATTATCCGTGAAGCGTGCAGGAAAGGTGATGGCATGAGCGAGCTGCGTACCCCCGAGGTCGAAGACCTGCTGGCGGTGTTGTCCGCCCTTGACGACAAGGACACCATTTTCCAGCTGCTTGAAGACCTGTTCACGGTGCGCGAAATCCGCGAAACGTCGCAGCGCCTGGCCGTGGCGCGCCAGCTTGACGCGGGCAACTCGTATGCTTCCATCGAAAAGGCCACGGGCGCATCCGCAACCACCATCGCACGCGTGTCGAAATGCTTAAGCTACGGGGCGGGTGGTTACAACGCCGCGCTCAACGTGCTGGATGACCTGCGCAAAGGCAAGTAACAACCAGAACAGCCAGAAAAAACGCGTGGCCGGGCGCCTTTCAAGGTGCCTGGCCACGTTGCGTTTGGGAATAGATGAGATGACGGCTGCCTGAAACAGCGAGCGAAAAAGGGGCCGACACGAGGCTTCCTTTCGCTCGCATTGCCCCAAGGGCTGTTGCCGCCCGATCGTTAAGCGGTGGGCGGCAGCGACCGCTAGAAGTCGGTGCTACGCGCGAACATTTCCAGCACCAGTTGCAAACGTGTGCCCAGCGGAAGCTGGTTCTGCTTCAGGAAACGCTGCACGTCGCGCAGGTGCAGCGTGAACACCTCGATAAGTTCGCCGCGTTCGGTGTGTTGCTCTTCGTCTTTCTCCACCTGGGCGAACACGGTCAGCACGCTTTCGTCGCTCATGCCGGTGGATGAGCGGCCCGATTGCGGCAGCGGATCAATGGCGGCCGGTTTGGGGATGTCGGAGCGCAGGCGGTAGCCCGTTTCCTCGCGCAACTCGCGGTCAACGGCGTCGGCGTAGCTTTCGCCGGGCTCCACCAGGCCGGCGGGCAGGCCGATGACCCAGCTGTTCAGCGGGTAACGGAACTCGCGGATAAGCACCAACTCGTTGCGGCGCGTGACGGGCACGATGGACACGGCGTCGGCCACGCGCTTCTCGGCCAGGTTCGCCACGCCTTCGGCCTCTTCGAGCACAGATGCGCCGAAGTCCTCGGCGCCCGCGTCAACGGCGGCAATGGCGGCGTCGCTGCGCTTGCCCAGGCGTTCAAGCTCGGTGCGGTAGGCATCCAGGCCCTTGCGCGACACGGCTTCGTACTGATAATCGGTGCCGTCGGGCAGCACGTACGTCAGCACATATTTATTGACCCATCCTTCGGAAACCTGCTCGACGTTCTTCAGTTGGGGCGTTTCTCGCTGCATGATTCGTCCTTTCGCGTTGGTCGCAACCATGGTAGCGCAAGCAAGCCCCGCATCGCGCGCGAAGTGCGCAGGATGCGCGCCGTGCTCGGCGAGCATGGCGTTTCGGGATCCGCTGCGTGCGGTTGTTGCTGGTTGGATGGGGAAGGATCCGCCGTGTGCTTGCTGGATGGCGGGCACTCGCGTGCCTACGCGCTTGTTCGCTGGCGACATCTTGCTTGCGCGATCGCGTGGGTACTCGTGCGTTCGCATGGGCGCACGGGGCTAAAAACGCAAAAGGCGGCCGAGAATGGGAAGCGCGGCCGCCAAAGAGACGCTGCGGCGCAGGTGGGAAGCCTTGCGCCGCAGCCGGGCCGCGGATGGGAAGACGCGGCCTGGTCAGGGAAGCGGGGCAGCGGATGGGAGAATCTGCCGCCCCGCGGACGCGCGGTGGGAAGCCCGCGCATCCCTTCATTTGCGCCGCGGACGGGAAGTTCCGCGGCGATAGCAAGCGCGGATGGGAAAGACGCGCTTGCGGGATTGCGGATGGGAAGGACGCAATCCCATAGGGAAGGGAAAAGGAACGAGTCTTATAGTACGGGATCCTGCTGAAAGCAAGCTTAAAGAAAGATGAAGGCCGCATGAAGACGCCGCCTTCATGCCCACTTCGCGGGCGGTTTCGTGAAAAGTTCCCGAATTGTGACGCAAAAATGACGCGAAGGTAACGCGTTAGCACTCTCGCTTGCAGAGTGCTAACGGAGGGACTATAACGATAACTGTTCAAAGGAGCGGACCCCGAAGCGGGGCCGCAACGAAAGCAACCAAGGGGTTGCGGAACGAACCGCCCGCCAAAGCGCGGGCCGGGCGATAGGCTTGCGGAGCGTCGACAAGGCGTACGAAAGCCGGTCGTTCGGCGGCGCAAGCAGGCACGGCGCCTCGGTCGCGTGGCAACCGGCGCTGAGCGGCAAGGTTTCGCACCTAGGAAACGGAGATGACAATGATGTCCATGCTGGTACCTCGTTCTAATCGTTTTTTCAATGATTTGATGGCCGACCCGTTCGACAACTTCTTCGGCACCATGGCTGCGCCGAGCGTCAAGACCGCACCGAACCTGATGCGCACCGACATCCGCGAAACCGACACTGGCTTCGAACTGACCATCGACCTGCCGGGCTTCGATAAGGAAGGCGTGCAGGCTGAGTTGAAGGACGGCTACCTGACCGTCACCGCTGAAACGAAGCAGGAGTCCGAGGATAAGGACAAGAAAGGCACGTACGTGCGCCAGGAGCGTTTCACCGGTAAGTGCAGTCGTACGTTCTATGTTGGCGACGACATCGAGGAAGACGACATCAAAGCCAAGTTCGACAACGGCACCTTGCAGATCGATGTGCCGAAGAAGGTCGCAAAGCCTGAGCCCGAAACCTCGCGCTCCATTTCCATCGACTAACTACCTGCGGTGTGCCGCCTGAGCAATCGGGCGGCACGGACCGCAAGGCCCGCCGCTTGAGCGTGGCGGCGGGTATCTTGCTTACCCGTGCCGGCAGACACGGGTACGGGACGCCGCTTAAAGCGCGGCTCCCGATACGGTCGCGGCGCGCGCCATGCGCGCGGCCGCGCCCGAGCGCTCATCCTCCTCTTTCCCTCTCTTACTCTCCTTCGAAAGCCCCTTTGCGGTTCGCCCGCGAAGGGGCTTTTCGCGTGCGGCTTGAATTGTCAAGACGCCATCCGCAGGTGTCGCGGGCATCATCCTGGCGCCCGCTTGCCCTTTCTCAAGGCATTACCCTCACATCATCCTGCGGTCACCTTGCGTGCTTCTCACCTGCGGAAACGCAACTTCACCCCACGGGGGTACTAGGCGCGGGCACCTCGGTGGGCGCATGATAGGCGCGTCAACGGGGACGAATGAGCCCCCACGGCAAGCCCGGTGGGTGGAGCACGGTGCAGCGCGTCGTTTCGCCAATCGCGGTTGCTGGTACCAGCCGCATGACGCCTTCCTCAAGGCGCCGTCGCACCCACCGAGCTTGCCGATCCCTGAGAGAAGGAGAGGAACGAATGGCTGAAGAGAACAACGCTTCCCAGCCCGGCGCCCCGGCGCCGAAGCGCAAGGCCAAGCGCGGCTGGATCGTCGGTGGCGTCATTGCTGCCGTGATCGTGGTGGCAGGCGCAGGCTTTTGGGTGTGGCACGAGACGCCCAGCTTCTGCAACTCCATTTGCCACAGCCCCATGGACACCTATGTGGACACGTACTACAGCGGCGACAAGGGCATGCTGGTGACCGCCCACGCCGAGGCCGGCAACAACTGCCTCAGCTGCCACGAACCCATCATCACCGAGCAGGTGGGCGAGGCCATGAAGTGGGTTGCCGATGATTACCCGATGACCCAGGACGGTACGCGTCTGGCCGATGGCGCTGACATGGCCAGCGAAGAGTTCTGCGCGAAGAGCGGCTGCCACAACATGGACGACGTCGTGGCGGCAACGTGGGGCTTCGAGGGCAACGACGAGAAGTACAACCCGCATAGCAGCCACCAGGACCTGGCGCTTGAGTGCGGCGATTGCCACAAGGCACATGAGACCAGCGTTCTCATGTGCAACCAGTGCCACAACCTGAACATGCCCGAGGGATGGGAGGCCCCGAATGCAGCATAACGGACTCGACCGCCGCACCTTCCTCAAAGGCGCGGGCATCACGGCTATCGGCGCCGCCGCAATGGGCGCGCTGACCGGCTGCGGCAACGGCTACACCGTTCCTGCCGGCGAGGAGCCGGTGAACGCGAGCGCCGGCCAGGTTCCCGGCACGCCCAGCTGGCTGGGCCAGGCTCCCGAGGTCGCCGAGCGCGACATCACCGAGACCATCGACACCGAGGTGTTGGTCGTGGGCTGCCGCACCGCCGGCCTGCCTGCCGTCATCTCCGCCGCCGAGAACGGCGCGAAGGTTCTCGGCATCGACCGCACGCCGACCGTGCTTGCTCCGCGCGAGGACATCGGCGCCATCGACTCGAAGCTGCAGCTGGCCTCGTTCGACGAGTACCCGCAGTTCAAGATCGACAAGATGGAGGCCATGGAGGACATCGTCCGCTATGCCAACGGCTTCATCAACTACGACCTGGTGAAGGTGTGGGCGAACGAATCCGGCGCCCTGATCGACTGGCTCACCGAGATCGTCGAGCGCGACGGTCGCCTGGTCATGCAGTTCGAAGGCTCCGTCGGCACGGAGGGCCAGGGTGCGCGCGACAAGGCGTGGGCGACCGGCCACAGCCCGAACAAGACCGACAAGGGCAAGGAGGACAAGAACTTCAACTTCGGCGTATCGCTCAAGGAGTATGCCGAGGAGAAGGGTGCGGAGTTCCGCTGGTCCACCGAGCTCATCAAGCTGGAGCAGGACGAGAACGGCCGCGTAATCGGCATCATCGCCCGCGACGTGAACGACCGCCACTACATCCGCATCAACGCCCCCAAGGGCGTCATCTTGGCGACGGGCGGCTACGGCAACAACCTGGAGATGATGGAGGCGCGCCAGCCTTGGAACCAGAAGATGCGCATCTCCATCGGCCGTAACGGCACCGGCGGCAACCCCACGGGCGACGGCATCAAGGCCGCGCTGTGGGCCGGTGGCCAGATGGACCCCATCGGCGCCGCATGCATGTTCAACCGCGCGGCCGTCAAGCCCGACGAGAAGGCCGGCGACGGCATCGTGGGCGAGTGGTGGTGGTTCGGCGAGCAGCCGTTCATGAAGGTCAACCTCAACGGCAAGCGCTTCTGCAACGAGTCCGGCCCGTACGACTACATGCTGCACTCCGCCGTCATGCAGCCCGGCCACACCTACTGCGATATCTTCGACAGCGACTATGTCGAGCAGGTCAAGCAGATGAACGAGGTGGGCTGCTGCCGCCTGTACCCGTTCGATAACGGCAGCCCGTCGAACATGAGCGTCAACCTGATGCCGAAGATGTTCTTCGATCCGCTGCTGGAGAAGGGGTATCTGCAGAAGGCCGACACCCCCGAGGAGCTGGCGCAGAAGCTGAACATCCCGGTGGACAACTTCGTGGAGACGTTCAACCGCTACAACCAGATGGCGGAAAACGGCAAGGACGAGGACTACAACAAGGAGCCCTACCGTCTGATGCCGCTGAAGACCCCGCCGTACTACGGCATCCGCACAGGCGCATGGTTCCTGGCCACGCTCGACGGCGTGCGCATCGACACCAACATGCACCCCTTCCGCGAGGACGGTTCCGAGATCGAGGGCCTGTACATGGCCGGCGACTGCTCGGGCGGCTTCTTCAGCACCAGCTACCCGAACCTGTTCACGGGCCTGGCCTGCGGCCGCACGATGGTCGAAGGCCGTCGCGCCGGCATGCTGGCGGCGACCGGCCAGGCGTAAGGTCCGGCAGGGCTTGGCCTAAGCCGAGCGGCGCGGCGCCTCTTGAGCCGTTCGCCTCTTGCTTGCGGAGCGAGGGCGTCTCGCCGGTTTGCGGGCTGCGCATCGTTCGACCTGCGTTTAAGTCGCCTCGGCGCGACGGGCGCCCGCTTCGCCTGCTGCCTTCCCGGGCGCGATGAGCGTTCGCGTGGGTCGATATATGGAGCGCCGTGCACCTTCGGGTGTGCGGCGCTTTCGTTGTTTCCGCGTGATAGAATGCGGGCATGACTGAGAATAAGCTGCATACCGAAACGGACCGTCCCGACGGCAAGCCGTTCCGCGCTCCCGCTGGGTCCCCCGGCCTTGCCGCCGCGGCACAGGCTCCCGATCGATTCGCTGCGCGCGATCTGCTCACATCGGCGTTTTGGCGCTCGTTCGCCGCGTTGTCGCTGGTGCTTTCGGTCTCGTCGTTCATGAACGTGTCGGTGTTCCCGTTCTTCGACGGGGTGTTCACATATGCACGCGACATATCTATCACGGCCAACGCGGTCGTCCTTATAGCAATCGGTTTGCTTGCAACGTTCCGGCCTGCGCTTTTGCATGTGCGGGCGCTGAACGTGGGCATCCTTGCCCTTATGGCGGCAGGCTGCGCCCTTCCGTTGGCGCTGGGGTTGGGAAGCGCGCCGTTGCTGGTGCTGACGTCGTGTGCGTTGGCGGTTGGCCGCGCCTGGTGCGTTCTGGCCGCGGGCATCGCGGCGTCGCGGCTGTCCTCTGCCCAGGCGGGCGTGCTGGTCCCGCTGGCCTTCGTGGCGCAAAGCGTGGCATCGGCGTTCGCGTGGTTGCTACCCGTGTGGTTTGGCGTGGTGTTTTTCCTGGTGGCACCTTTTGTCGCTTGGGCGCTGACGTGGAAAGATGCACGCCCCATTCTTGAGGAAACGCAGCACGGCGAAGCGCCGCACGACTTCTCCGTCACGCGCCCGTCGTCGTTTTTGCCGCTGGCCAGCCAGCTGTTCGTGTGCCTGTTTTTGTTCCGCGTGGCGTTCGGTTGCTCGCTGCGCTTCGGCGAGGTGGCCGGCGCGCCGCTGTCGTCGTTCTTCGTGATTCTGCCCGTGGCCGTTGTGGCCGTATGGGTGCTGCTGTCAGGCAAGAAATTCTCCACCGACCTGCTGGTTCAGATTTCCGTGCTGCTGATTGTGGCGGGCTTTTTGGCCATGACCATGGATTTGGCTGGCTCGCGCACTGCCACGGTGATGCTGCTGTCGTCGGGCAACACGCTGTTTGATATGGTGGCGTGGCTGGTGCTGATTGCCGTGGCGTCGCGCAACAGCCGCGGCGCAGTGGCGGCGTTCGCGTGGGGCCGTGGCATCTCTAGCTTGGGCAGCACGCTTGGCGCGGCGGTGGGCGTACACGCGAACACGCTGGCCGGCATGGGCACGCCCCTGTTCGACCTGTTCGCGGCCCTGCTGATCCTGCTGTTCGTGGGCTACGCGCTTATCGGGCTGAAGAACTTCAGCTTTCGCGAGGTCATCAACGGCGTGACGCCGGTGGAAACGGCTGTGGTGGAAGCGCCGAAGGCCACGTTCGACGAACGCTGCGCCGCGTTGGCCGACAAGTACGGCCTGACGCCGCGCGAGCTTGAGGTGTTCCAGATGCTGGCACGCGGCCGCGACCGCGCGTACATCCAAGAGCAGCTGGTGGTGTCGCGCAACACGGTGAAAGCGCACGTTAAGCACATTTACGCGAAGTTCGACATCCATTCGCACCAAGACCTCATCGACCTGGTGGAGAAGGGGTAGCGCATGAAGCTGGTGGGGCTGATCTCCGATACGCATGGGCGGCTGCCCGAGGCGGCGCTGGGCGCCATGGCGTATTGCGACCACATCATTCACGCGGGTGACATTTGCGACCTTAGCATTTTGCGCGAGCTGCAAATTTTGGCGCCCACCACGGCGGTGCTTGGCAACAACGACTACGACGAGTACGGCAAAAGCGTCACGCGGTTTGCCCATCCGGTCATCGATGGCGTTCGTTTCCT
>NZ_CDRSTZ010000004.1:0-67186 GCF_977052095.1 Senegalimassilia sp. | reverse complement strand
CGTGCGCATCGGTTTCAACGGCTCGCGCGCCATCGCGCCAGGCGACCCGCTGCCGCAGGTATGCGTGCACGGCCATACCCACATCCCCGAGCTTCTGACCGGCCGCGATGCGTATCCGGCCAGCTTGCTCATGTGCCCCGGCAGCGTCAGTCGTCCGCGCGGCGGGTTCCCCGCGTCCGTGGGCTTCATCGAGCTGGAAGCGGGCCGCATCCGCGCGGCGCGCGTTGAATCGCTGGAAGGCGAAGTGCTGCTAGAGATGGGGAAATAGGGAAGAAGAAAGCGAGGCGCCCGGTCGCACGACCGGGCGCTTTTGCGTGTGGGCGGAATACCCTGCGTTGGGCTTTGTTGTAGTTGCGGAACGCCTATGCGGAAGCGCCAGCCGCCCGCCGCGCGGTGGCGTTCCCTGTTGGTTCTCGCTTGCAAACGGCGGGTCGCCCTCTAGTGGCAACCGCCCGATTTCTTGCAGTTGGCGGGACAGGTGCGGCAGCCTACCTTCAGCTCGCCATCGGTTCGCTGACGCGTGAGGTACAGTGCGATGGCCGCCGCAATAACAACGCCCGCCACCAGGCCCGGCACGCTGAATGCGCTAGCGATGCTGCCCGTTGCCAGCGAGCACACCAGGTACACCGCCAACGACACCACCCATGCGATGCCGCACTGCAAAAGCACCGTCTCAAGCGCCGCACGCGCGCCGCCCTGCTCGCTGCGCACGGTGGCGATGGCCGCCACGCACGGCGTGTACAGCAGCACGAACGCCAGAAATGCCAACGCCGTCACCGGCGTGAACAGCGTGGTCAAGTCGGCCCCACCCGTGACCTGGGTCAATGTAGACACCACGCTCTCCTTCGCCATGAAGCCGGTCATAAGCGCCGTGGCCGCGCGCCAATCGCCGAAGCCCAGCGGCGCGAACAGCGGGGCAATCAGCCCGCCGATGCCCGCAAGCAGGCTGGCGTTCACGTCGTCCACCACGTTCAGGCGCGCGTCGAACGTTTGCAGGAACCAGATGATCACGCACGCGGCCAACACCACGGTGAACGCTTTCTTCACGAAGCCCTTCGCCTTGTCCCAAACCAGGCGCGCCACGCTTTTCGCGGCGGGCAGGCGGTAGTTCGGCAGCTCCATCACGAACGGCACAGGTTGACCGCGGAAACGTGCCCGCTTCAGCACCACAGCGAACGCGATGCCAACGACAACGCCGAACGCGTACAGGCCGATCATGACGACCGGCTGCAGCGCGCGCGGGAAAAACGCGCCCACGATTAGGGCATATATCGGCAGCTTCGCGCTGCAGCTCATGAACGGCACCAACATGGTGGTCATCTTGCGGTCGCGTTCGCTCGACAGCGTGCGCGTGGCCATGAACGACGGCACCGAGCAGCCGAAGCCCATGAGCAGCGGCACGATGGAACGCCCGGACAGGCCGGTTTTGCGCATGGGGCGGTCCATGACGAACGCCACGCGAGCCATGTAGCCCGAGTCTTCCAGGATGGACAGGAAGAAGAACAGCGTGACGATGGTGGGCAGAAAGCCGATGACCGCGCCCACGCCCGCGCCGATGCCGTCGACGAGCAGCCCCTGCGCCACGGGGTTGAGCCCCCACGCCTCGCAGCCGGCCGCCAGCGCATCGAGGCATACGTCTACGCCGGCGCTGACCAGGTCGGACAGCGCCGCGCCGATGAAGCTGAACGTCAGCACGAACACGGCGGCCATGATGGCGAAAAAGCACGGGATACCGGTATAGCGCCCGGTCAGTAGTTTGTCGACTGCCGCGCTGCGCTTGTGCTCGCGGCTTTCCTGCGGACGCACCACCGTGTTGGCGCACAGGTTCGCCAGGAAGGCGAAGCGCATGTTGGCCAGCGCGGCCTCGGCGTCCATGCCGGCGTCGGCTTGCATGGACGCGGTCAGTTCGCGGATGGACGAGATGGCCGACTCGGACAGGTCAAGCTTGCGCGCGATAAGCTCGTCGCCCTCCACCATTTTCGTGGCGGCGAAGCGCGTAGGGATTTTTGCCTGGTCAGCGTAGGGCTCGATGATGTGGCCCGTGGCGTGGATGCAGCGGTGCACCGCGCCAAGCGGGTCGTGCTCGTGCTCGCTGGCGGGGCAAAAGTCGATGCGGCCGGGCGCCTCGTCGAAGCGCGCCACGTGCAGGGCGTGGTCCACCAGCTCGTCGACGCCCTCGTTTTTCGCCGCGGAAATAGGCACCACGGGGATGCCCAGCTCGGCCTCAAGCTCGTTCACGCGGATGGTGCCGCCGTTGGCCTCCACCTCGTCCATCATGTTGAGCGCCAGCACCATGGGGATGCCCAGTTCCATGATCTGCATGGTCAGGTACAGGTTGCGCTCGATGTTCGTGCCGTCGACGATGTTGATGATGCCGTCGGGCTTTTCGTTCAGCAGGAAGTCGCGCGTGACGATCTCCTCGTTGGAATACGGCGACAGCGAGTAGACGCCCGGCAGGTCGGTGACGGTTGCCTCGGCGTGCGCGCGGATGGTGCCGTCCTTGCGGTCCACCGTGACGCCGGGAAAGTTGCCGACGTGCTGGTTTGCTCCCGTCAGCTGGTTGAACAGCGTGGTTTTGCCGCAGTTCTGGTTGCCTACCAGCGCGAACGTCAGCGGGCCGGTTTTCGCGGTGGCGCGGCGGGCGTGGGCGCGGTACGCCTCTTCGGCTGGGCCGAACTCACCAAGGCCGGGGTGGGGCACCGGTTCGCGATGCGCGGTAGCGGGCGTGGAACCGGTCGCACTTGCGTTGTCGACTGCCGAGGCGTTCGTTGCGCTAGGCGCGCCAACGGCGGCGGCGTCTTCGGCTGCGTCAAGCGCCCGCACGCGCACGTTGTTTGCCTCGTTTAAGCGCAGCGTCAACTCGTAGCCGCGCACCGTCACCTGAATGGGATCGCCCATTGGGGCCGTCTTCTGCAGCGTTACCACCGCGTTGGGCGTAAGGCCCATATCAAGTAAGTGGCGGCGAACTGATCCCTGACCCTCCACAAATTCGACCACGCCGGCCTGGCCGCGCGCAAGTTCGCTCAGCAGCATCTTGTTCCCCCATATCAGCGCGGGAAATTCCGCGCCTCTCGTCTGTGTCTGCACCCCATAATAAAGTGTTCTGCTGAGCAACGCGCCCATAGAAGAAAAGTTCACAAAAGGAAACGTTTCAGCGGAGGGTGCGTAGAGCAGCAACCTCACAGCTAGGTTCGGCAAAGCCTGCCGTAGAGATTGCTGCGAACGCAAAAACGCCCGGCGGCGGTTGCCGTCGGGCGTTTAGTAGTGCTTGCGTTTGTTCGCTTGCGATTTAGAACTGCTTGAACACCTTGGCGGGCGCGCCGCAGATGGGGCAGTTCTCGGGGGCAGCGGTGCCCTTCTCGATGTAGCCGCAGCCGGGGCACAGGAAGTAGGAGTCGTCGTCAGCGGCGTCGATGTTGTTGTACGCCTGCAGGTACAGCTCGGCGTGCACGGCCTCGGCCAGCTTGGCCTTCGTGAACACCTGCACGGCTTTGGCGTTGCCCTCTTCCTGGGCCTTCGCGATGAAGCCCGGATACATGTCGGTGGTCTCGAAAATCTCGCCGTTGGCGGAAGCGACCAGGTTCAGGTCAATCTCCTCCAGCTCGGGGGCGTCGGCAACGGGGCGCTCGTAGCCCGGCTCCAGTTCCTCGACCAGGCCGGCCTCCAGGCGGATGTGCACCTGCTCGGCGGCGCTGGTGGCCTCCCACAGGCGGCCCAGCTGCTCGTAGCCCTTCTCCTTCGCCAGCTTGGCGCAGGCGGCGTACTTCGCGGAAGCGCCGGTCTCGCCGCAGACGGCGGCCTTCAGGTTTTCAAGCGTGGTGCCAACTTCGCAGGTGGCACCGGCAACGCGGTGGAAGTTGGAAGAGTTCTCGGCGGTGGGCAGCTCGGTGCGCTTATTCATAATGCATACTCCTTGTCGTCTGAATATGAAGTACATCTCGTTTTTGCTTATTGAGAACGAATCTCAATAAGTGCATAGTACCCGGTCGAACGCGTGACCGCAAGCACCAACAACGCGCAAATGCCCGACTTCGCACAACCGACACAGCGCAAACTACGGCGAACTTTACGGCAGGGCGAATGTGCTTTGCCGTCGGCCGGGCGCCTCCGCTTGTGGTAGCAAAAGTTACCCATGGTCTTCCCTTTGCGGCGTTGCTCGTTTATACTGCCGGGAAGTATCAAATGGTAAACAGTTGGAAATCGTGAACTGTTTACTTCGGGTTAAATGAAAACGAAGGGAATAACATGGGCGAGGAACAGAAGAGCGGACGCATTGTCCGCTCGGGTCTGGCGCTGACGCTGGCAGGCACGTTGATGGTGCCTTCCACGGCCGCGTTTGCCGCCGACGGTGACGACCAGGCGCAGCAGCCTTCCGCGGCGTCGGCCGTTGAGCAGGCCATGCAGCAGGCGCAGGCCAACGGCACGGATGCGCAAGGCAACGTCACCATCATCGTGCAACTTGAGGACGGCGGCTCGCAGGGCGTCAGCCTGTTCAGCCGCATCATGGGAACGGTGAAGCAGTCGCGCCACAGCTACTTCAAGGATCAAATCCGCAGCATGGTCAACGAAGAGCAGGCGCAGGGCATCGCGTTGCTCTCCGCCGAGGACGCCGACGACGCGTCCGGCGACGCGGCGCAGGAACAGCAGCCCGAATTCCAGGAGCTGCAGGACTACTACCACGCCATCGACGGCTTCGCCATCAAGGCGCCGGCGAACCTGCTGGAAACCATCCGCAGCCTGGACGGCGTGAAGAATGCGTTCATCGAGCGCGGCTATGAAGTGCCCGCTGACCAGGGCATTCAAGATGCCCCCATGAACCAGAATGCGCTGAACATGACCGAGGCCGACCAGGTTGACCAGCGTGGCGAAGGCCAGCTGGTGGCCATCATCGACTCGGGCCTTGACGTGAATCACTCCGCGTTCAAAGGAGACCTGAACGACGCCACCGTGGCTGAAACCGAGTCGGGCATCAGCGCGAAGATGACGCAGATGGGCGAGGGCAAGAACGGCCGCTACGTCAGCGAGAAGATTCCGTTCGCATACGACTACGCCGATCACGACGCCGATGTGGACCCCGGCTCGCTGTCGGGCATGGATCACGGCACGCACGTGGCGGGCATCGTCGGCGCGAACGCCGGCGAGGTGCGCGGCACGGCCGAGGATGCGCAGATTGCCATGCTGAAGGTCAGCTGCAATTCCGACGGCACCATTTACGACAGCGCGCTTCTGGCCGCGTTCGACGACGCCGTGGTGCTCAAGCCCGATTCCGTGAACGTGTCGCTGGGCTCCGACGCGGGCTTCTCCGACGCGGCGGCGTCCACGTACGGCGACGCCATCGAATCGCTGACGGCCACGGGTGCGTCGGTGAACATGGCGGCCGGCAACTCCTACACGTCGGGCTATAAGAACAAGTCGGGCAAGAACAAGCCTTTCGCGTCCGACCCCGACAGCTCCGTGCTGTCCTACCCGTCAGCTTTGCCCGAAACCGTGGCCGTGGCCAGCGTGAACAGCGCCGAGGACTCCCCGGCGTTTCAAGCGGCCGATGGCAGCACCATTCCTTACATCGAAGCCAACAACCTGAACTATTGGGGTTCGGCAAAGTTCTCCGCGCTGGAGGCCGGCACGTACGAGTACGTGGACGGCGGCGTGGGCAGCAAGGCCGACGCCGATGCGCTGTGGGAGAAATATCCCGACGGCATGGGCCGCAACACCATCGTGCTGGTGAAACGCGGCGCAGACGCCGACGGCAACGACCTCACCTTCGTCGACAAGGTGAACAACCTGTCAGGCCTGTCGCCGTACGCCGTGGTCATCTATGACGATCGCGATGAGCTGCTTACGTCGTTCGCCATCGACAGCGACGACACCACGGCCATCATGATCACGAAGGCTGCTGGCGAAAAGCTGCTGGCTGCCACCGACAAGCGCATCACGAAAGTGGACGGCCTGACCACGGCGCCGGCCACCGCGTACCAGATGAGCGATTTCTCCAGCTGGGGCCCCACCACTGACCTGAGCATCAAGCCCGAGGTCACGGCGCCGGGTGGCAACATCTACTCCACGGTCACGAACAACGACTACGGCTACAAGTCGGGCACGTCCATGGCAACGCCGCAGGTGGCGGGCATATCCGCGCAGGTGCGCCAGTACATCGCCTCCGACAAGAAGTTCGCCAGCTTCGATGCGTCCACGTACAGCGCGCTGGTGTCGCAGCTGCTTATGTCCACGGCCAGCCCTGTTGTCGACCCCATGGTGGACGACGGCCCCGCCACCTATTACAGCCCGCGTTTCCAGGGCGCCGGCCTGGTGAACGCGAAGGCGGCCATCAACACGCCCGCGTACCTGACGAACGAAGAAGCGGCTCAGCAGCGCCCGAAGGGCGAGATGGGCGAGTCGGCCGATGGCACGTGGAGCTTCACGCTGAAGCTGATGAACGTCGGCTCGACGGCGCAGACGTACGCGCTTGACGCCACCGCCATGTCCGAGCAGATCGCGGAAGGCTTGTTCACGGGCAGCGACTACAACTGGACGGGCCGTGGCATCGACGTGACGTTCGGAGGCGACGCCAAGGACGGCAAGATCACCGTGCAGCCCTACAACGGCAACGACAACAACGGCAGCGCTACGCTGGTGGTCAACGTGCGAGCCGCCGACGCGTTTAAGCAGTTCGTAGCCGAAAACGCTGCGAACGGCGCCTATGTGGAAGGCTTCGTGAAGCTTGCCGCCGAAAGCGAAGGCGGCGTCGACCTGTCCGCTCCTTTCCTGGGCTTCTACGGCGATTGGGATGCGCAAAGCGCCATCGACCCGGTGGCGGGCAGTGGCAACGAGCACATCGTGGGCAGCGCCATCATGAACCAGAACACGTCGAAGACGCTGGGCAAAAACCCGCTGGACAGCTACGGTGACGCCGACCCGGCAAAGGCTGTGGTATCTTCGTCGGCGGCAACGAACGCGCCCACGCGCCTGGTGCCGTTCACCATCATGCAGCGCAACGCGCGCAGCTTGGGCTACGACTACCTCAACGCCGACGGCAAAGCGGTGCGCAGCTACAGCTACGACTGGATCTCGAAGACCACGTACAACGACAGCGTGGGCACGTACCTTTACGTTGAGGACTACTACATCGACACGGCGAACAAGCCGATCTTCAACGGCCTGGACGAAAACGGCAACCAGCTGCCCGACGGCCAGTACACGCTGCGCCGCACGGCCACATTGGCAACCGACGACGCCGCGCAGCAGACGCTTGACCAAACGTTCTACTACGACACTGAGAAACCCCAGGTCAGCAATGTGAATCTGGAAGGTGAGGGCGACGAGCGCACCGTCACGTTCGATGTGACCGACGGCAGCTGGTTCGCGGGCGTGAACTTCGTGGGCCCCGACGACGACCCGAAGAAGGCCGACGGCAAGTACTACCAGGTGAAGGTGCCCACCAGCCGTTGGGACGACGCCACGGTGTCCGACCCGGTCGAAAACGCCGACGGCACGCGCACGTGGCACGTGTCCATCCCCGTTTCCAAGCTGGACAGCGCGTGGAACGGCTGGAACGGCCCGGGCCACAACGGGCTGGCGTTCCCGAACGTGGTGCATATGCGCGCATGGGATTACGGCTCGAACATCAGCGACGACATCGCGGTGGTGGTGAACCCCGTGCCGGCCACGGGCGTGACGCTTTCCGCCGACACGTTGACGCTGGCGCCTGGCCAGGTGGGCAGCCTGTCCGCTACGGTTTCGCCGGCCGATTCCACGCAGACGAACCTGACGTGGGAAAGCTCGAATCCCGATGTGGTGAAGGTTGACGCCGACGGCAAGCTCGAAGGCGTGTCCGAAGGTACCGCCGAGGTGACGGTGGCCGTAGCCGACAACCCGGCTATCACCGCGAAGGCGCAGGTGAAGGTGGAGCAGGTGTCCAATGCGACGGGCGTTGTGCTGTCGCAGGACACGGCGAAGCTGACGCTTGACGGGTCGGTGCAGGTCAGCGCCCTGGTGGCTGATGGCTTCGCGGCCGGCGGCGTAACGTGGGAAAGCTCGGACGAGTCGGTGGTGAAGGTACAGCAGGCCGATGGTAAGCTGCGCCAAGTGTCCAACGCCGTGACGCTTGCCGCCCAGGGCCAAACGGGCGACGCCGACGTTACCGCCACGGTTACCAACGCGGCAGGCGAGAAGAAGTCCGCCACCATCCATGTGCGCGCTGAGCAGGCCGATTACGCCGACTTCGTTATCGAGGACGGCGTGCTGACCGGTTATCGCGGTGAGTCCACGAACCTGTCCATCCCCAACGACGTGACGTCCATCGCCGACGGCGTGTTCTCGGGCTCCGACATCCAAAGCGTGGTCATCCCCGCAAGCGTGACGGCCATTGGCAAGGAGGCGTTCAGGAGTACGCACAACCTTGCGAAAGTCACGTTCGCCAAGGGAAGCAAGCTCACGAGCATCGGCGATAGCGCGTTTTACGGTACGCAGGGGCTTGCCGCCATCGACGTGCCCGAAGGCGTTACCAGTATGGGCAAGCAGGTGTTCGCCGTGTCCGCGGTGCAGCGCGTGTCGCTGCCCAACAGCCTGACGTACCTGCCGGAATCGGCGTTCGAAGACTCCATGAGCTTGTCGAACCTGACGGTGTCCGACGGCCTGACCAGCATCGGCGCCTCGGCGTTCGACGCGTGCTCGGCGCTGAACAAGATCAAGGTGCGCTCCGCCGACGGCACCACGCGCGAGGGTCTGCCTGCAAGCCTGGCAACCATCGGCGACAAGGCGTTCAACGGCGCGCGCCTGCAATCGGTGCAGCTGCCGGCAAGCGTGCGCATCATCGGGGCGAACGCGTTTGCCAGCAACGCCAGCTTGAAAACGCTCGGGCTCAACGACGGCCTTGAGTCCATCGGCGCCGGCGCGTTCGATGGCACGAACGCCGCCGCGGTGACCATTCCCGACACGGTGACGCGTGTGGGCGCGGGGGCGTTTGCGAACATGAAGCAGCTCAACGAGGTGACGGTGGGCAAGCAGGTGCCCGATGGCGCGCTTGTCAGCGCATTCGTGGGCGATGCGGCGCTGCTGGAGTTCAAGGTTGCCGATGGGGCGGCGAACTACACGGCGGTGGACGGTGTGCTGCTGAACAAGGACGCCACGCAGCTGGTGGCCTTCCCGGCGGCCAAGAAGCTGCCGGGCGGCACGTACACGGCGCCCGAATCTGTTCGCCAGGTGGCCGACAACGCCTTCAACGGCGCGCAGGTGACGAAGGTCAACGTGCCCGACGGCCTGACCAGCGTCGGCGCCTCGGCGTTTGCCGGCGCGGCGTTGACGTCCATGGTGCTGCCCGACGGTTTCGCCACCATGGGCGAAGGCGCGTTTGCCGGGTGCGCGGCGCTGACGTACATCAACATCGGCGGCGCCACCGAGATTCCGGCCAAGGCGTTCTCGAAGTGCGTGAGCTTGGAAACGGTGAACCTGCGCAGCGACCTGAACAAGCTGACGAAGATCGGTGCGCTGGCGTTCTCGGACGAGGAAACCGCTGGCTCGGACGACGACTCCAGCACTGACGGCAAGGACACGGCATCCTACAACGGCGCCATCAAGGCCATCATTCTGCCGGATTCCGTGACCGAGGTGGGCTCGAACGCGTTCAAGAACCTCACGGGCATGACCGCGGCGCATATCGGCGCGGGCATCACCAGCGGCGGCGCGGAGCTGTTCGCGGGCGCTTCGTCGCTTGAAACGCTGACGGTTTCGGGCGAAAACCCGGTGTACTCGGCGCTGGACAACGTGCTGTACGCGCAGATGGACGACGGGCTGCACCTGGTCAAGAGCGCTGCGGCCAGCAAGACGGAGAACGTGGCCGTGCAAAGCGGCACCGTATCCATCGACCGCGAGGCGTTCCGCTCGAACCGCGTCATCAAGTCCGTAGTCATTCCCGAGGGCGTGAGGTCCATCGAGTGGGGTGCGTTCAACACGTGCGACAACCTGGCAAGCGTCACGTTCCCCGATAGCCTGCAGTACGTGGCGGACACGGCGTTTAACTGGGATTTGAGCCTGAACTTCGTGGAGTTCGGCACGAACATCAAGCAGATGGGCAACCCGAACAACTACATCGGCGCGTCGGCGTTCTCGGGGCATCTGCCCACGCATCTGATTGTGCGCGGCGGCGACGGTGGCCAGTACGTGTCCAGCTCGAAGCAGGACGACAGCATCATGCAGTCCGCGTACTTCGGCCCCGGCATGACGAAGATCAGCTTCAGCGCATCGGAAACGTGCCCGAAGATTCTGGTGGTGCCTGCTGATCTGGAAAGCCTTGAGTTCGGCTGGAACATCGGCGGTTACGCCAGCGACGTGCGCATCTATGCGCCGGCGGGGTCGCAGGGCTACGATGTGGCGAAGGCGGCCATGCAGGGCACGTACGGCTCGCTTGACCCCGAGCATCAGCTGCTTGCGTACACGCCGCTTTCCGTGTCGCTTGCCGCAGCGGGCGCGGTGGATCCGGGCCAGGTGACGCCGGTTGCGGCCAGGGCGCAGGGCGGCGTCAACGGGGCAAAAGAGTTCCGCTTCGTGGAGGTTTCGCCGTCTGGCCAGGAGAAGGTGCTGGCCGACTGGTCTACCGCCGACACGCTGAACTGGGCCGTTCCCACCGATGGCTCCACCATTCGCGCTGACGTGCGCGATGCCACGTGGCTGACGGAGTCATCAACGCTGCTGGGTATTCAGCCGAAGGTGACGCTTGACAAGTCCGGCGTGGTAGTGGTTGGCGAAGGTCAGAACGCGCCGGTGCTAAACGCGACGGTGAGCGCGCCTGATGGGGCGGCGGTAACGTACCAGTGGTTCTGCGACGGCGCGGCCATCGAGAGCGCAACGGGTGCATCGTATGCGCCGGGCGCGGGCGACCATGCGTACCACGTGGTGGCGCGCGTGACCGTCGACGGCGTCAGTGTGAACGTGGCAAGTGCTGCGGTGACCGTGAAGACGGTGGCCGGGCTTGCGTCGGTTGACACGCAGGCGTTGTCCGATGCAGTGGCGGCGGCCGAGAAGCTCAACCGTGGCGACTACACGGCCGAAACGTGGGCGCCGTTCGCGAAGGCGTTGACCGCGGCCCGTGCGCAGCTGGTGAATCCTGAAAGCCAGGCGGCCGTCAATGGAGCGCTTGAGGCGTTGGTTGCCGCGCAGAGTGCGCTTGCGGAAGCGAACGTGGACACGGCTGCGCTGCAAGACGCCATTGCTGCAGCGGACAAGCTTGTCGAATCCGACTATACGGCGGATTCGTGGAAGGCGTTCTCGACAGCGCTTGCCGCGGCGAAGAACGTGCTGGCCAATCCCACTACGCAGCAGGCGGCCGACGATGCGTTGCACGCGCTGGCTGATGCGCAAGCCGCGCTGGTGAAGGTTGCGCCGGCGCCCGACCCGGATCCCGAGCCCACGCCCGACCCGGCGCCTGATCCTGCTCCCGATCCGGAACCGACGCCGAAGCCTGATCCCGCTCCCGATCCGGAACCGACGCCGAAGCCTGATCCCGACCCGAATCCGCAGCCTGGCGACGTTGATGTTGCCGGTTTGCAGCAGGCGGTTGAACAGGCGAAGCAGCTGAACGAGGCTGATTACACGGCGGATTCGTGGAAGCTGTTCTCCGAAGCGCTGGCGGCGGCCGAGCAGCAGCTGGCCAACCCGACAAGCAGCGCCGACGTGAGCGCTGCGCTTGACGCGCTGACCAAGGCACAGGCTGGGCTGGTGAAGGTTGCTGCTGGAACGCCGGGCGATAAGGCCCCGACGGGCGAAACGCGTGCTAACGGTACGCCAGGTGCAAACAACGGTGCCGGTGGCAATGCCGGCGGTAGCGCGTCGGCCACATCGAGCCCGGCAGGCGGCACGTTGTCGCAGACCGGCGATGCGGCTCCGGTTGCTCCACTGGCGGCAACGGGCGTCTTCGGCGCCGCCGTGGCAGCAATCGCAGCGTTCTTCGCGCGCCGCAGGAATCGCGAGTAGCCACGTGTTTGAAAGAAGGGGAGGCTTCTGTCTCCCCTTCTTTTGCAGGGCTTGATGCCAGCTGCGACACCGAATAGCCATGCAGCCAAAACTCGTAGGGAAGAGCGAAAGCTCTTCCCCAAATAGAAAGCGCCGAAGGCGCACCACCAATTTCCAAACAACGCGCGGCAGTTTCAGCACATTTGCTAGTTACGGAGAATTTGTAACAAAAGTTACCCGCGGTTCTTCCCCTATTTGTGGACTTAGGTATACTTCTAACGTTTAGTACACCCGAGATAACAGTTCGAAAAAACCAACTGTTTGCCTCAGGTAAATCGACACTCCGAACTGGTGGTTTGCAATCGCGTTTGGTCGTCGTTGGAAGATGAAAGGAACAGCGGAATGAAACAGGAAATGAGATACAGCGTTGTTCGTCGCGGAACTTCGCTGGTGCTGGCGGCCACGCTGGCCACGGGCATGGTGCCGGCAATCGCCCTGGCGCAAGACGCCGGTAGCAACGGCGCAACCCCCGTGGCGCTCTCTGGCGAGGGCTTTATGCCGGCCGAGGGTAAAACGTACACGGCCGAGGTGTCCTGGCTGCGCTCCGATAGCGACGCGGCGTCCACCATGGGTGGCTACTTCGATTCCGAGATCTCCGCAACGTACAAGGGCGGCAAGTACGAGGTAAGCGTCACGGCGAACGCAACGGGAGCAGGCTTGCTTTCGGCGCTGCAGTACGAGGGCAAAGATCTTCCTTCCGTCGACAACGCCGATGGCACGCGCACTTATACGGTTGCGGTTCCCGAGCTGACTGAGGTGGTGTTCACCGTCAAGGTGAGTGCGATGCCGTTTGCCCCGTCTGCGCGCATGGTGGTCGACCAAGATTCCATCCAGGAAGTCGGCTCCGCTCAGGTTGATCCTTACGAAACCGGTTTCTCGCTGTTCTTCAAGGGCGAAGATGCCACGTCCAAGTATGGTCGCAGCTTCCAGGACAAGGTGAAGGTGACTCCGGGCGACAACGGCTACGCCGTCGAGCTGACGGCGAATTCGCTGGGCGCGGGCAACACGCTTGGAGACATCACGTTCGCGGGCGTAAAGGTACCCAAGGTGGTGCACGAGGACGGCTCGGCCACGTATTCTTTGCCGCTGCCTGGCGTTGATGGCACGTATGACATCACGTTCGGTTACACGGTTAACGCGGGCCCCATGGGCTTGATGACGAACCTGCACCCGTTCCAGCTGGTCATCGGCGATGCAACGCCGAACCCTTCTTCCGTTGATAGGACGGGCCTGACGTCTCAAATCGTGGTTGCCGAGAAGACGCTTGCCGCGGGTGGAAAGACCGACGGCGCGAACGCAGCGCTGCAGAAGGCCATCGACGACGCTTACGTTGCTGTCGACTCTGCCAGTGCAACGGACGACAGCATTGCTAACGCCATTACGGCTTTGAGCGCATCTGTGGAGGCGTTCAACAACCCCGGAGGCACCAAGCCCAAGCCTGGTCAGGACGAGCAGCAGGTTGACAAGACCGCACTGAACGCTGCCATTGCGAAGGCGAAGGCCATCGAGCAGGGCAACAAGACCGACAAGGCGTTCGAAGCGCTGCAGGAGGCCATTGCCACGGCTGAGAAGGCCGCTGCCAACGACAAGATTCCTCAGGCGGGCGTGAACGCGGCAACCGAGCAGCTGAATGCGGCCATTGAAGCGTTCGGCAACTCCGCCGACAAGCCCTCTAGCTCGAAGACTGATTTCGCACTTGAGCAGGGTAAGGAGTACACCGTGCCCGCCAAGCTGGCGAAAGCCGACGGCTCCGATTCCATGGCTGCCCAGTACTTCGAGCAGAACGCCACGGTGGTGTGGGACGGCGCTCATTATAAGGTGCGCTTCGGTATTACCGCTGCCGGCGCCGAGTACATCAAGGGCGTTGCGCATGCCGGCGCCGATGCCACCAGCCTGGGCAACAACCAGTATGAAGTGACGGTCGACTCGCTGGCAGAGGCAATCGAGCTGACCTTCGGCCTGAGCACGCCGGTGGGCGATATGCAGCAGACGGCATACCTGAGCTTGGACACCACCAGCCTGCCCACCACCAGCGGCGAGCCGATCAAGCCGAGCAACCCGAACGATAACGCGGGCGGCAACGGCGGCAATAACGGTCAGGGCAATGGCGGTACTACCACCACCGACCCCGCTGGCCAGAAGGCTGAGCAGGGCTTCCAGGTTGGCCACACCTATCAAGTGCCCGTTTCTTGGCTGAAGCAGAACAGCTCCGAGACGTCCATGGCCGCGAAGTACTTCGGCGACACCGCACTGGTCCGCCCGCAGTCCGACGGCACGTTCAAGGTGAGCTTCTCGGCCACCAGTGAGGGCGCTAGCCACATCATTTCGCTGGCGTACAACGGCTCCACGCTGGCGAAAAGCGGCAACCAGTACACCGTTTCCATTCCGAAGGCCGACTCCGACACGGTGGTGCCCATCAGCATGACCATCAAGGAGATGGAGCAGCTTGGCGGCGGCGCGCAGGTGGCCGACATGCACCTGAAGCTGTCGCAGGCCAAGGACCTGGGCACGGGTCAGGACTCCGTGGTGGCTTCTAGCAGTACCACCATGGCGCAGACCGGCGACGTCGCTGCCGGTGTTGCGGGCGCTGCTGCGGTTGCGGCCCTGGTGGCCGGCGGCGTTGCCGTGGCGTCCCGTCGCCGCAGCAAGCGGCAGTAGCAGCCGGTTTTGCCCTTGCGCGCCGCTATTCGCCTTGCAGCATTTCGCGAACTCGGGCGGGGCTGATGCGGCGCAAAGCAAGGGCGGCTATCGTGCGTGACGGCGCTTGGGGCGCTTGCTGGCATGCCGGGCGCTGGCTCGCAAACTCGGTTGTTGCGCTTGCACGTTATTGATTTCGGGGCGTGCGTTTGCCTCGTTGCCTGCGGGGCATCCCTTTGCAGGCGAAGCGAAAGGCCGGCCTCGCAGTGCGGGGTCGGCCTGTTCGCCGTTTAACAAGTGGAATCGTTTTCCCTGTTCAGAAGGAGAAATCCATGACGAAGCGAATGGTTCGCAGCGCGTTGGCCACCGTGTGCGCGGTGGTGGTGGCGCTTGCTGTTTCGGCGGTGGCCCACGTTGGCGTGGCGCATGCCGCCACGTCGGCCGTGTACACGGCGGCGACCGTGCCGTCGTACAGCAACCCGGTTACGGGAAGTATCGAAGACTCCGCAGGTCAGAGCAACATTGCGCTGGCCGAATCCATGACCACGGGCTGCACGTACCCGGCGGCGCTCGTGGAAACCGACACTGCGGGCAACACGTTCGTGACGCTGCGCTTCAAGCTGGCCGACCAGATGGGCGCCATGACGTTCTGGGCCGACAACGCCGGCGACGGCGCGTTTGCCGA
Organism: Senegalimassilia sp.; assembly: GCF_977052095.1. Taxonomy (NCBI): domain Bacteria; kingdom Bacillati; phylum Actinomycetota; class Coriobacteriia; order Coriobacteriales; family Coriobacteriaceae; genus Senegalimassilia; species Senegalimassilia sp. The sequence continues at coordinate 51,861 of NZ_CDRSTZ010000004.1, read as the reverse complement.
GGTGGAGGCAACGCAGATGCAGACGTCCACCGTGGGCGACACCGCGGTGGCCGACTGGCGCTTCCAGGTGCCCAGCGAGACGTCGAACATCCGCGTCAGCATGTACGTCAACCCCATGAGCCGCGCCGTTGTCTACTTCGTGCAGCTGGCGGACCTGGCGGAGGGCAACACGGATGCGTTGCCGTTCGTCGAGAGCGTTGTGCCTGGTGAGGAAGCTGTCGAGCCGACGCCGGCGACCCAGGCCGAAACCGCGCCTGCTGCTGATGCCGCTGCAAGCGCAACGAGTGAAGCCGCCCCGAGCACCGATTCCGGAGCGAATTCCGGCGTGAAGGAGTACAACGCCGATGGCCAGGAAACCACCGAAGGCAGCCAGTCCGCCCCGCTTGATGGCGCCACCACCGGCGCTGTTGTGACGGGCATCGTGGCGGTAGTTGTTATTGCCGGCGTGGCCGCGTACTTCGCGTACCTCAAGCCCAAGCGCGCCAAACAGGCCGCCGCGGCAGCAGCCGCAGCAGCGGCTGCGAAGCCGAAGGGCAAGTAGCGTGCGCGGCGAACGGCAAGGGCGGGAGCGGCAGGGCGCTTGCGTTTCCCCGACAGGCGCCCCTTTGCCGCCATCGCCTGAAGGTTCGGCGATCTCAACTGGCAAGAAGCCTGTTCAACGGCAGCTTTCTGCAGCACTCGCACAGGCTTCCGCCAATGCTGGGCAGCCGCGCGCTTGCCGTACGATGACGCGCCGTCGCTTTGTCGGCGGCTTGGCGTTAGCCGCGCTGTCGGCGGCGACGTTGCCGCTTGTCGGCTGCGTCGACCAGCATCCATATCGTAATGCCGACGGCACCGAGCAGCAGCGGCTCATCGCCACATCGCCCGCTGTGGCCACCATCTGCGACAAGCTGGACCTTGACCTGGTGGGTGTGTGCAGCTCCTCGCGCGACATGCCCGAGCGCTACGCGCAGCTTCCCCAGGTGGGAAGCCCCATGTCGCCCGATCTGGAAGTGGTGAAGTCGCTGCATCCCAGCTGCGTCATCGGCCCGAATTCGCTCATCGACGACCTGCGCCCGAAGTACGCCGGCATTGCGGTGGCGTGCATGTTTTTGGACCTGCGCAGCGTCGAGGGCATGTACGCCAGCATCTCGGCCATGGGCGCGAAGTTCGACCGTCGCGAACAGGCGGCGGCGCTTGTGTCGGAATATGATGCGTTCATGGCCGATTACCGCGCCAGCATCGAGGACAAGCCGCAGCCGAGCGTGCTGGTGCTCATGGGTCTGCCCGGCAGCTACATCGTGGCCACGGAGAACAGCTATGCCGGCAGTCTGGTGGCGCTTGCGGGCGGGCAAAACGTGTATGCCGGTTCCGACCAGGAGTTCCTGAATGTGAACACCGAAGACATGCAGGCGCGCGACCCCGACATCATCCTGCGTACGGCGCACGCGCTGCCCGACCAGGTCATGGCCATGTTCGCCGACGAATTCGCTACGAACGACGTGTGGAAACACTTCAGCGCGGTGAAGGAAGGGCGCGTGTACGACCTGCCGTATGACCAGTTCGGCATGAGCGCCACATTCAACTACCCCGAAGCGCTGCAAACCCTGCAGCCCATGCTGTACGGCGAGGAAGGTTAACCGATGGTAGGTACTGGAAGGAAAATAGCTGCGTTCGTGGTGACGGCGGTGGCGCTTGTGGCGCTATTCTTCGTTGCCGTGAACACGGGCAGCTTGCAGGTAAGCCCAGAACAGCTGGTCAGTGGCCTGTTCGTCGAATACGACGACACGGTTGCCACCATCTACGACCTGCGTTTCCCGCGCATCTTCATTGCCATGGTGGGCGGCGCGGCGCTGGCGGTTTCGGGCACGCTTCTGCAGGCGGTCATCCGCAACCCGCTGGCCGATCCGGGCATCATCGGCGTGTCAAGCGGTGCAAGCCTGGCGGCCGTGTTGGTGACGGCGTTCGCGCCGGCGCTGTTCTACTTCACGCCGCTGTTCGCGTTCGCGGGCGGCATGGTGGCGTTCGGTCTGGTGTACAGCCTGTCGTGGCGCGGCGGGCTTTCGCCGCTGCGCGTCATTTTGGTGGGTGTGGCCGTCAGCGCCATGTTCTCGGGCATCTCCAGCGCGTTTAGCTCGGGCACGGGCGGCACGCTGTCGGGCGTGGCCAGCATCGTGAACGCGAACATCACCATGAAAACGTGGAGCGATCTGGAAACGCTTGCGGGCTATGCGGCGGTGGGGCTGATCGTTGCGCTGCTGGTGACGAAGCGCTGCGACCTGCTTTCGCTTGAGGATAAAACGGCGCGCAGCCTTGGTCTTGACGTGAACAAGAACCGCATCTTCATCAGCGCCGTTGCCGTGCTGCTGGCGTCCATTTCCACGGCCATCATCGGCCCCATCAGCTTTTTGGGCCTGATCGTGCCGCACATCGCGCGCCTGCTGGTGGGCACGTCGCACAAGTGGCTGGTGCCTTATAGCATGCTGCTTGGCGCGTTCTGCCTGCTTCTGGCCGACACACTCGGCCGCACCATCGCCGCCCCGTACGAGATTTCCGCCGCCGTCATCATGTCGGTGGTGGGTGGCCCGGCGTTCATCCTGCTGCTCCGAAAGGCACGTGGTACCTATGGCGAATAACGAAACCGAGCAGCTGACCGCCGCGCCTTCGGCCGGTGTGGCTGATGAGATGGAGGGGAAGGCCGGCGATAGCTTGACGGATTCGACCCCCGCTGCCCCCGTCTTCACCGTAAGCGGGTTGCGGTTTGCTTACGACCACGGACGCGTGCCAATCTTCGATGGCCTGGACCTGACCATTCCCGAGGGGCAAATCACCACGCTCATCGGGGCAAACGGCTCGGGTAAGTCCACGCTGTTCAATCTGCTGACGAAAAACCTCAAGCCCACGGGCGGCAGCATCCACCTGCGCGGCGGCGACGTGTCCGCGCTGCGCCTGCGCGATTTCGCGCGGCTGGTGGCCATTGTGCACCAGAAGAACTCCGCGCCGGGCGACCTGGCGGTGGAGAAGCTGGTGGGCTACGGGCGCTTCCCGTACCACGGCGTGGGCAGCGCGGCGAGCACCGAGGAAGACGAGCGCATGGTGGCCTGGGCGCTTGAAGTGACGGGCCTGACCGAGTACGCGCGCCGGCCGGTGTCGGCGCTGTCGGGCGGGCAGGCGCAGCGCGTGTGGATTGCCATGGCGCTTGCGCAGGGCTCAGACGTGCTGTTGCTCGACGAGCCCACCACGTACCTGGACATCCGCTATCAGCTGGACATCCTGCACCTGGTCAAACGCCTGAACAGCGAATTCGGCATGACGGTGATCATGGTGCTGCACGATGTGAACCAGGCGCTGCGCTACAGCGACAACCTGGTAGCGCTGGCCGGCGGCCGCATCGTCGCACAAGGCGCGCCTGACAGCATCATCACGCCCAACCTGCTCGAGCAAGTCTACGGCGTGCGCCTAGGCGTCACGACCATCGAAGGCAAACCCTTCGTGCTTGCGGTGTAGGTGCGAGCCCCCTCAGCCCCTTTGTGTCCCCTCGCCAGAGTTTTCCGCGGTTGCCTTTGTGGGAAAATCTGGTAAACTTCTCTCATTTGTTACCATCATCGAACAGTAAGCAGGTGCAACACGTGAACGAACAGGTGATGACAGCCGATCAGGTCATCGCGTCCGACCAGCCAAAACGCAGTAATTCGAAGCTCCGCCACGGCCTGTGGGCCGCGGGCGGCTTCCTCTGCTTCGCGCTTGGTATGGTAGGCGTGGTCCTGCCGATTCTGCCCACAACGCCGTTCATCCTGGTGGCCGCTTTCTGCTTCGCGCGCAGCTCCGAGCGCCTGAACGCCTGGTTCAAAAGCACGAAGTTCTACAAGCAGGTGCTCGAGGGCTACGTCACGAAGCGCTCCATGACGCTGAAGGCCAAGCTCACCATCCTCGTTCCCGTAACGGCGCTGCTGGCTATCGGCTTCGCCCTCATGGGCAGCGTCCCTGTCGGCCGCATCGTGCTAGCCATCGTATGGGCCGGCCACCTCATCTACTTCGGCTTCGTCGTGAAAACCGACAAGGAATAATCCTTCCGAAAGCCGGCGCTTCATTGATGCCTCACTGCTTTGGGACCGCTGCGCTCTTCCCCGGCCGCCGTGGGCACCAGCAAACGTTTCCGTCCATTCAGATTCGCAAGAAAACGTCCACTGTTTGCCATTTTTTCGAGAACCTGAACGAAATGAGGACATTATCTTCAGAAGCTGAATGACCCACTTTACATAATGGGCGCCCTGGCGAAGGGCGACTTTGGGATATCTAGGAAATGCCTGTTCAGAAACTTGAATTCTTCATCGATGTCTGATGGCGAATTGCTTGCTTGGTTATCTACCGAGCAAGCAATTCAACTTCTCGACTTTTTGCCCAACAGTGGCCATATTCGCTAGTTCCTGAAAGAGCGGGCCGGCCGGTGAGCGTTTCTCGGTGCAGGTGCAACTTGCCCTGCGCTATTTTGCTTGCCAGACTTTTACGCGGCAGCAGTTCACGGCTTCGCCGCCGATGGGGGTGTAGTCGATGTTCGAGTACGTCACCACGGTGTCGCCTGCGCCTTCGGACGCCAGCCACTCGCCGTAATCGTCGGCGCCGTTGGCCACGTCAAGCGCGAAATAGCGCTTGCCCTCCACGTCCACGCCGCACACGGCGCTTGTCGACTTCACCATCAGCCAGTTGCCGCACCACGCCGGCGCGGTGGTGGGGGTGCGGTCGAATCGCAGCCACTTCTGGTCGCTGTAGCCGCCGTTGCCCGGCTTGCTGACCGGGGCATACGTGCCCAAGTTGGCAATGCCGTCGCCGTAGCTGTATGTGGCGTCGAACGCGAACGTGAAGCCCGTCTTGCCGTATCCGGCCTCAAGCGGCTTCATGGAAGCGGGCAGCGTCACGGTGTCGGAAACGTCGCCGTTTTCGCTGACAAGCGTCAGCTGGTAGTACGACGAGGCCCCGTCGGCGCGCGGCGTGATAACCACGCCGTCGCTTGAGGCGTACGGCGCGGTGGCCATGCGGCCAGCGGACTCGTACACCACATTACCATCGGTGCTGCCCATGGTGGCGCGCTTGAGCTGCGCAATTTGCGAAGCTGCGGAAACGGTGTTGTCGATTTTCGGCATGACCTGCCAAAACGCGTGGTTGCCCACAGCGGCGATCGTAGGCGTTTCGAACTCGCTGGTGGACCCCTCGTCAAGCTTTTGCACGCCAGAAACGCTGCCGCCGTCCGAGCCCAGGCGCGCCGAGAACACGCGCCACACGCCGTCAAGAATGTCGGCCTCGGTCCACACGACGCCTTGCGACGTGCACCGCGCATCGTAAATCTCGAAGCCGTCATCTTGCCCCTGCGCCTTGTCCAGCACCACGGTGTAGGTGCCCGAGCTCAGCGAAAGCGTGGCAACCTGCGCCAGCGGCTTCGCCTTTTCGGTGGGCAGAAGGCAGCAGGCGAACTTGCTGTCGTTGGCGAACACGAGCGTGCCGTAGGGCAGATCGTACTCGCCAAGCTTGGTCATGCAGTCGTCAACGTTGTCTACCTGGGACAAGTCCGAAATGGTGGACACGGCATCTGTGGGCACCTTCAGCGTTTGGATGTCGGGCGCCTTGTTGTTCTGGCTGCTGACAACGGCCGCCGCGCCGCCGCCCACGGCGGCAACAACGCCGACGCCCAGCGCGCCAAGCAGCAGCCCGCGGCGTGTGATGAGCGTCTGTCCGCCATCGCCTGCGGACGGTCGCGGCGTGCCGTGGCTGCTTGGCGCGCCGCCGGAAAGCCCGATGCCGCCAAGCCCCGGCGTGCCCGAAAGCGGCGTGGGCGTGGCGGTGTCCACATACATGCCGGCGTCGCGCGAGCCGACGTTGCGCACGGCGCCTCCGCGGGTCGCCTTGCCGCGCCCAGCGGGGCCTCGCCCGGCAACAGGGCGTGCGCTTGCATGCGTTCCGCGGCTACGACCTGCCGAAACGCTGCTGCGCGAAGCCGCGTGCGAGCGTGCGGCAGCGCCACGTGCGGGGCGGGCCGGCTTGCTGGCGCTCCTGTTCGCGCGGGGTGTTTGGGAAGGGCGGTGCGATGTGCCGCCCGAAGATGTTCTACGGGTTACCATGGCGGTAATTATGTCATTTCGCCAACAGGGGCGAAGCGGTTTGACTTCACTTGTTACAATAAACCCAAACACCATTCATCCGGCGTGCCCAAGGGGGACGCGCCGGACGTCAACATGGACCGTACTTCCTAAGGAGTGAACCATGAGCAACGAAACGCGCCGCATCCTTTTGGTTGAGGACGAGAAGGCCATCCGCGATGCCGTTACCGCCTATCTCGAGCGTGAAAACTACTGGGTAACCGCCGTGGGCGACGGCCAGGAGGCGCTGGAAGAATTCTCGAAACATCACTTTGACCTGGTCATCCTTGACCTCATGCTGCCGCGTGTGCCCGGCGAGCGCGTCTGCCGCGCCATCCGCGACAACTCCGATGTGCCCATCATCATGCTTACGGCGAAGGGCGAAGTGGAAGACCGCATCATCGGCTTGGAGCTTGGCGCCGACGACTACCTGGTCAAGCCGTTCAGCCCGCGCGAGCTGGTGGCCCGCGCCCGCGCGCTGCTGCGCCGCGTGCATGCCGATTCCGAGCCTCAGCGCGAGGTGCTGGAATTCGGCGAGCTCACCATCGACGTGTCCGGCCACAAGGTCATGGTCTCCGGCAAGGAAATCGACCTCACGGCCAGCGAATTCAAGCTGCTCACCACGCTGTCCCGCTATCCGGGCCGCGTGTACTCGCGCATGGAGCTGGTGGAAAAGGTGCTCGGCTACGACTTCGAAGGCTACGAGCGCACCATCGACTCCCACGTGAAGAATCTGCGCGCCAAGATCGGCGACAACCCGCGCAACCCCAAGTGGCTGCACACCGTGCATGGCGTGGGCTATCGCTTCGAGGACCCCACCAAGCAGGGCCAGTAACCTGCCATCGCTAGCCAGCGCGCGGCTGGCAGCGTCGGCCGCGCCTTTCATTTCGTGACGAAAGGTCGCGTGCCACGTGGATACCAACACAACGCAAGACGCTCAAACAACCGGCTCCGCATCCACGGGGCCGGTTGTGGTTGAACGCCCCTCCGAGGGGAAGAAACGCAAGAAAAAGCCGTTCCAGGGCGTGCGCAACTGGTGGAACAACCTGACGTACGCCACGCGCATGACCATGGCGTTCGCCCTGATAGCGGCCATGACCGCCATGGTTGCCATCGGCGTGCTGTCGTTCGTGTGGCAGCAGCACTTCCATACGTACACGCAAGAGAACATGAAGTCGCTGGCCGAAAGCACGGCCTCGCGCATCGAAGAGGTGTACGACACCTCGCACACGCTGCACGATCCGCAGGTGGAGGCAGTGGCGAAGTACGCCGAAAGCCTGAACAGCGGCGTGGGCGTGGCCATCATCGACAACACCACCGGCAAGGCGGTGTACGACTCGTCGGCCGTTACCATCGAGAACGACGACGGCGGCACGAAAAGCGGTATGACGTCGGGCGGCCAATCGTCAAGCGTCGGCTCCGAAAACAGCCGCACGCTTGCCCCGTCCGTCAGCGCCAGCCAGCAGTTCACCAGCGCGCCCATCGAATACGGCGGCACGGCTGTGGGCTCGGTGCGCATCTGGGTGTACGGCAGCGAGTCGCTGTTGACGCAGGCCGACGAGCAATTCTCGAGCAACTCCTATCAGGCCATGGTGTTCGCCACGGTGCTTGCCATCGTGCTGGCGTCGTGCATCGGCTTTCTGTTCGCGCGCAACCTGGTGCGCCCCGTCAACACCATGGCATCCACCGCCCGCGCCATCAAGGAAGGCGACTTCTCGGCGCGCACCGGCATTCGCGGCGAGGACGAGATTGCCCGCCTGGGCATGACGTTCGACGCCATGGCCGACTCCATCGAGCGCGACCGCAAGCTGGAGCGTCGCCTTACCACCGACGTGGCGCACGAGCTGCGCACGCCGCTTATGGCCATTCAGTCCACGGTCGAGGCCATGGTCGACGGCGTGTTCGAGCCGAACGAGGAGCGCCTGGAAACGGTGAACTCCGAGGTCCAGCGCCTGTCGCGCCTGGTCGACGCCATCTTGAAGCTGTCGCGCCTGGAGAACCGCAGCAACCCCATGAAGAAGGAAGTGCTCGATGTGGGCGACCTCATCAGCGGCATCATCGCCACGCATGAGGCCTACGTGGCCGATTCGGGTCTGAAGCTCATCTACGAGGTGGAGCGCGGCGTGCGCGTGCGCGGCGACTCCGACATGATTCGCCAGGCCACGGCCAACCTCATCTCGAACGCCGTGCGCTACACGCCCGAGGGCGGCACCATCACCGTCAGCGTTTCCAGCCATGGTGACAAAGCGGCCATCGCCGTGCGCGACACGGGCATCGGCCTGACGCCTGAGGAGGCGAAGATGGTGTTCAGCCGCTTCTGGCGCGCCGACGCCGGCCGCACGCGTGAAAGCGGCGGCCTGGGCATCGGCCTGTCGGTGGTGAAGGAGATCGTCGACCGTCACAACGGGTTCGTCACCGTGGAAGGCGAGAAGGACAAGGGCGCTTGCTTCACCATCAACCTGCCTCTGTACACTGAAGAGGAAGAGCAGAAGCAGCAGCGCAAGGAACAGCGCAAAGAGCAGCAGCAACGCAAGGAGCAGCAGCAACAGCAGCGCAAGGAACAGCAGCAACAACGTAAAGAGCAACAGCAGCAGCGCAAAGAGCAGCGCGAGCAGCGACTTGCGCAAAAAACGGGGATACCGTTCGGACGCTCGCACGACGATGAAAAATAGACGATAATGGCAAGGTTACAACGTCGCCGGGGGCGGCGCGGATAAGCAGGCTGCGTGCGCGGTGCGCGCAGCGCGAAACCGCATAGGAAAGGAAAAGCAGGCATGAGCGGAATCGACATCAAGCCGGACGCACAAGGCAAGGTGCGCGACATCTACGACTTGGGCGACAAGCTGTTGATGGTGGCAACGGACCGCATTTCGGCATTCGATTACATTCTTGAGGACGAGATCCCGCACAAGGGAGCTGTGCTCACGCAAATCTCGCTGTTCTGGCTTGACCAGCTCAAGGACGTCATCGGCAACCATCTCATCAGCGCTGACGTGGCCGACCTGCCCGAGCAGTTCAAGCCCTACGCCGATTACCTGCGTGGCCGCTTCATGCTGGTGAAGAAAGCCGAGATGTTCCCCATCGAGTGCATCGTGCGCGGCTATTTGGCCGGCAGCGGCTTAAAGGAATACCAGAAGCAGGGCACCGTGTGCGGCATCAAGCTGCCTGAGGGCCTGGTGAATTCCTCGAAGCTGCCCGAGCCCATCTTCACGCCTTCCACGAAGGCCGAAATCGGCGATCACGACGAGAACATCAGCTTCGAGCGCTGCGCCGAAATCATCGGCGAAGATGCCGCCACGCAGCTGCGTGACCTGGCCATCAAGGTGTACACCACCGCGCGCGACCACGCGGCCGAAAACGGCATCATCATCGCCGACACGAAGTTCGAGTTCGGTGTCATCGACGGTCGGATTATCTTGGCCGACGAGGTGCTCACGCCCGACAGCAGCCGCTTCTGGCCGGGCGACGAGTACGAAGAGGGCCGCGACCAGGCCAGCTTCGACAAGCAGTACGTGCGCGACTGGCTTAACGCCAACTGGGACCGCACGGGCAACCCGCCGCGCCTGCCGCAGGAAGTCATCGAGCGCACCAGCCAGAAGTACATCGCCGCATACGAGAAGATTTCCGGCAAGAAATTCGAGTACTAATGTTTCGCCGGCCTGCCGGCCGGCGACACCACTCGACGCTGCGGCCGCGCGAGGCACCTCATCTTGCCTTTCAGCTGCGGCGGCATGGCCATAAGGCCAATGCCGCCTTGCTTCAAGGCAATCTGAGGCACCTCGCGCGCCCTCGCTGACTTAGTCGAGACCTGCGGTGTTGCGTTTCAATGAGAGGCTTCGCCGCATCTGCAATTCTTCGATTCTAGAAACGACTGAACATGACCCAACGAAACCCGATGAACGAGCGCTACACCACCGACAACCACAAGGGTGCCACGCGCAAATCCGCTGCTTCTGCCAAGCCGGTCACGAAGGCTGCGTCCTCGGTGCGCATTCAGCCCACCGAGAAAACGCCGCAGCAGAAGAAGGCCGAACGCAAGCAGCAGCGCGCCAAGCAGCAGGAGCGCGACCGCCAGTTCTACAACCCGCCCACCGCGGAGTACAAGCGCCTGCGCAAGATCTGGTGGGTGTGCCTTATCGCGGCCATCGTGCTGACGTGCCTCAGCTTCGCCGGCAACAGCTTCGGCATGCCGGCCGCGGCAACGTACGTCACGCTGGCGCTTGCTTACGTTGCCATCATCGCCGCGCTCTACATCGACTTCGCGAAGTGCCGCAAGGCGCGCCAGAAGTACGCCGACGAGGTGCTCAGCCACCCCAGTAAAGAGCAACGCGCCGCTGAGAAGAAGGCGAAGGCCGACCAGCGCGCCGCCGAGAAGAAGGCCGCCGAGGCGCCCGCTGAGCCCGAGCCCAAGAAGAAGGGCCTGTTCGGCTTCGGCAAGAAGAAGGACCAGTAAGCAAGACCAAGCAGGTTTCAAACTCGCTTCGGCCTCATAAGGCAATTTGCAAGCGGGTGCCGGTTCGGTGCCCGCTTGCGTTTTCGGAAGGGCGCCGCGTGCGCCCGGCATACGACGCACAGAAAGGACGTCCATGGTTTCCCGCATCTATGTGGAGAAGAAGCCCGGCTTCGACGTTGAGGCCCAACAGCTTGCGCACGAGCTGCGCAGCATCCTGGGTATCACGGCGCTTGAGGGCTTGCGCCTGGTGAACCGCTACGACGTGGAGGGCATCTCGCAGGAGCTGTTCGAGCAGTGCATCCCCACCGTGTTCAGCGAGCCGCAGGTTGACGTGGCCACCTCCGAGCTGCCTGCCGCCGACGGCGCGCACGTGTTTGTCGCGGAATTCCTGCCCGGCCAGTTCGATCAGCGCGCGGCTTCGGCCAGCGAATGCATCCAGCTGATCAGCCAGGGCGAGCGTCCCGAGGTGCGCAGCGCGAAGGTGTACCTGCTTTCCGGCGCGCTGACCAGCGAAGACGTGGACGCTATCAAGCACTACGTCATCAACCCCATCGAGGCGCGCGAGGCGTCGCTTGATGTGCGCGAAACGCTGGCCATGGCGCAGCCTCAGCCGGCGCCTGTCGAGGTGCTCGACGGATTCCTTGACCTTACCGCCGACGAGCTGCAGGGCTTCATCGATGAGCGCGAGTTGGCCATGGACGAGGCTGACCTGGCGTTTTGCCAGCAGTACTTCCAAAGCGAAGGCCGTTGCCCCACCATCACCGAAATCAAGATGATCGATACGTACTGGTCGGACCACTGCCGCCACACCACGTTCGGCACGGAAATGACGAACGTTGCCATCGACGACGAGCGCGTGAAGGCCGCGTACGAGCAGTACCTGGACATGCGCCACGAACTGGGCCGCGACGCCAAACCCGTGTGCCTTATGGACATGGGCACCATCGGCGCGAAGTGGCTGAAGGCCAAGGGCATCCTCACCGGCCTGGACGAGTCCGAGGAGATCAATGCCTGCACGGTGAAGTGCAGGGTAGACGTGAACGGCGAGGACCAGGATTGGCTGTACCTGTTCAAGAACGAAACGCACAACCACCCTACGGAAATCGAGCCGTTCGGCGGCGCGGCCACGTGCCTGGGCGGCGCTATCCGCGACCCCTTGTCGGGTCGCAGCTACGTGTACCAGGCCATGCGCGTCACCGGCGCTGCTAACCCGCTGGCGCCCGTGTCCGAAACGCTGCCGGGCAAGCTGCCGCAGCGCAAACTGGTCACCACGGCTGCTGCCGGTTACTCCAGCTACGGTAACCAAATCGGCCTGGCCACGGGCCAGGTGCACGAGCTGTACCACCCTGGCTACGTTGCCAAGCGCATGGAAATCGGCGCTGTGGTGGCGGCCACGCCGGCCGACCACGTTCGCCGCGAAACGCCCGCTCCGGGCGATGTGGTGGTGCTGCTGGGCGGCCGCACCGGCCGCGACGGCATTGGCGGCGCCACGGGCAGCTCCAAAGAGCACAACCTGGAATCGCTTGAGCACTGCGGTGCCGAGGTGCAGAAGGGCAACCCGCCCGAGGAGCGCAAGATCCAGCGCCTGTTCCGCCGCGGCGAGGCATGCCGTCTTATCAAGCGCTGCAACGACTTCGGCGCAGGCGGCGTTTCCGTGGCCATCGGCGAGCTGGCCGACGGCCTGCGCATCAACCTGAACAAGGTTCCGAAGAAGTACGACGGCCTCGACGGCACCGAGCTTGCCATCTCCGAGTCGCAGGAGCGCATGGCCTGCGCCATCGCCGCTGCCGACGTGGACGAGTTCTTGCGTTACGCGCACGAGGAGAACCTCGAGGCAACCGTGGTGGCCGAAGTCACCGAGGAGCCGCGCGTGCGCGTCATGTGGAACGACGAAGCCATCATCGACGTCAGCCGCGAGTTCCTGGCCAGCAACGGTGCGCCCAAGCAGCAGGACGTGCACGTGGCCGAAGGTGGCGCCTATGCGCGCACCTGGGAGGGCACCACGCTTGCTGAGCGCATGAACTCCCTGGTCAGCGACTTGAACGTGTGCTCGAACAAGGGTCTGTCCGAGCGCTTCGACTCCACCATCGGCGCAGCCACCGTGCTTATGCCGTTCGGCGGCAAGTACCAGCTCACGCCGGCGCAGGCCATGGTTGCCAAGCTGCCTGTCGACGGCGAAACCACCACGTGCAGCGGCATGGCCTGGGGCTTCAACCCGTATCTCACCGAGGCCGACCAGTTCGTCGGCTCGTACGTGGCCGTGGTTGAGTCCGTTGCGCGCCTGGTGGCGGCCGGCTTCAAGCGCCAAGACATGTACCTGACGTTCCAGGAATACTTCGAAAGCCTGCGCGGCGACGCCGACCGTTGGGGCAAGCCCACGGCGGCCGTGCTCGGCGCGCTTATGGCTCAGGTTGACCTGGGCATCGGGTCGATCGGCGGTAAGGACTCCATGTCCGGCAGCTTCGAGCAGCTTGACGTGCCGCCCACGCTGGTGTCGTTCGCCACGGCCGTGGGCAAGGTGGACCGCGTGACGTCGCCCGAGTTCAAAGGCGCCGGCCATCGCGTGGCCTTGGTGGCGCCGCGCTGCTACGACGCCGAGGGCATCGCGCCGGCGGCCGAGGACGCGCTGGCCGCCATGGACGCCGTGCAGGAGCTTATCGGCTCGGGTGCGGCGCTGGCGGTTTCCACGCCGGGTTACGGCTGCATCGCCGAGGCGCTGTTCAAGATGTGCGTGGGCAACGGCTTCGGTGTGTCGCTTGACGACGCGGACGCCGATGCGCTGTTCGCGCCTGCGTACGGCAGCTTCCTGGTGGAACTGGCCGACGATGCGCAGCTGCCTCAGGCAACCGACAACCTCGACGTTGCCGTCATTGGCGCCACCACCGAGGCATACGAGTTCGTTGCCGCAGGTGAGACGCTTGGTATGGCCGCGCTGCAGGAAACGTGGGAGTCGGGTATCGAAAGCGTGTACCCGTATCGTCGCTCCGGCGAGCCGGTGAAGCAGGTGACGGTGGACAACCGCCTGCCGCTCACGTACAACGGCACCATCGCCCGCCCGCGCGTCATCATCCCGGTGTTCCCCGGCACGAACTGCGAGTACGATTCCGCCCGCGCGTTCGAGCAGGCGGGTGCCGTGGCCGACACGCTGGTCATCAACAACCTTACGCCGGCCGCTGTTGCCGAAAGCACGAAGGCCCTGGTCGAGGCCATCAAGAACAGCCAGATCATCATGCTGCCGGGCGGCTTCTCCGGCGGCGACGAGCCCGACGGCTCGGCGAAGTTCATCACGGCGTTCTTCCGCGCCCCCGAGGTTACCGAAGCGGTGCGCGACCTGCTGTTCAACCGCGATGGCCTGATGCTGGGCATCTGCAACGGTTTCCAGGCGCTTGTGAAGCTGGGCCTGGTGCCGTACGGCGACATCCGCCCCATGGACGACAGCTGCCCCACGCTGACGTTCAACACCATCGGCCGCCATCAGAGCCGCTTGGTGCGCACGCGCGTGGCCAGCAACCTGAGCCCCTGGCTATCCCAGTGCGAGCCCGGCGACATCCATACCGTGGCCATCAGCCATGGCGAGGGCCGCTTCGTGTGCAGCCCCGAGCTGCTGCACGAACTTGAAGTGACGGGCCGCATTGCCACGCAGTACGTCGACGAGGCCGGCCAGCCCAGCATGGATTGGGACGTGAACCCCAACGGCTCGGTCATGGCCATCGAGGGCATCACCAGCCCCGACGGTCGCGTGCTCGGCAAGATGGGCCACGTGGAACGCCGCGGCGGCGGTCTGTACAAGAACGTCCCGGGCAACAAGTTCATGCCCCTGTTCGAAAGCGGCGTGAAGTACTTCACGGACTAGAATGCGAATGCGCCGACCGTTCGGCCGGCGCAGCGTCTGGGAATCGATAGCGCCCTGTCGGCTTTCGTCGGCAGGGCGCTTTTGGGTTACGGCATCTGCTGGCTATTTTGCCGGCGGGAGGCTTTTGTTTTGCCCGATTCGGTCAGGGCGGGATAATCGATACCAGGTAAGCCGCCGTTTTACCAGGCAATCCTTGAATGCTCCCTCTCATGGATTTCGCGATGCTCGACTCCTTTTGCCGCCCCGTAGGTGCGTAGGTGGCATGGGGGAGTCGGGACGCTTCTTCGCAAAGTTAGGAACCAGGTACACTCGAAGCGATATATGCAGCTGCGGTGGCTAGGTTGGTCCTGGCGTCACGATTGAGGTTCGAATCGTAAACCGTTCCGCAACGTACGCGAGATTCGCTTGCGCTCAAATGCCATATAAGTAGACTGGCCGATGCCGACCGTTCTTGGTGCGCTTTTGGGCGCAGAAAGGAGCGAGTCATGACCATGTATGGATATGCAAGAGTGTCAAGCAAGGACCAAAACCTGAACAGGCAGCTCGATGCCCTATCCGCCGTTGGCGTTTCGGAGGAATCCGTGTTCGTCGATTACCTGAGCGGGCGCAACTTCGATCGCCCCGGATATCAATCGCTCGTCGAACGTCTGCAGCCTGGCGACGTGCTCGTGGTGAAGAGCATCGACCGCCTTGGCCGCAACTACGATGAGATACTCGGCCAGTGGCGATTGCTCACCAAGCAAAGGAGCATCGACATCGTGGTGCTGGATATGCCGCTGCTCGACACGCGTTCGACGTCCGGCCACGGGGTGACGGGAAAGCTGATCGCGGACATCGTGCTGGAACTGCTCAGCTACGTGGCGCACGTCGAGCGCGACAACATACGCCAGCGCCAGGCGGAGGGGATCGCGGCGGCGCGTGCGCGCGGCGTCAAGCTGGGGCGACCGGCGCTGGCCGTGCCCGAAGAGTTCGATGCGGTGCATCGCAAGTGGGAAGATGGCTGTTTGAACAGCCGACAAGCGGCGGAATCGTTGGGAGTTTCGCATACGACGTTCTTGAAGTGGGTGAAGCAGCGGCCCGCGGACGTCACAATCTCGCACAAATAGGTGCGTTCATAGCAAGAATCGCATCGTTTGCCAATACCGAATTTGGATGTTGGCAAATAATCTAGACGTTTGCTTACAGCCTCCTCGGTCTGATAAAGCGTTACTCGTTTCGGAGTGCAAAACGCTTTACCTGGCCGTTTCTTTTCATTCGCTCGGTGAAATCAATATAGCCGACCACTCAAGTAATGTCTGCATTTGCTTACGCCTCTATACCACGTATGCGCGGAAAGGCAGATATGCGCAAGATACATGAGAGTGATATATCGCTAACTCCCACGCAGGAGCGTCTGCTCGGCTACATCGCCGCGCAAACAACCATATCAGGTGCGGCGCAGGCAACGAAAAAGGAGTTGTCTCAGCTGATGGGCTGCAGCGTCAAGACCATCGACCGCGCCATCACGCGCATGAGCCGGGAAGGGCTTATCAACGTCGAGCCATGCCATTCCGAAAACGGAGGGCAGCTTTCGAATGCATATAGCGTTGTGAATAGCTGATCGGGACTCTTACGACCTGGTCCTTTCGTGATTGCGAACCAGATGAGAAACGAGCAACGCAAGGCGATAACGGGAAAGGGAAGAGGAGAGATGAAAGCGAGAAAAGCAGCGTTAAGGCTATTGGTTTCCGCGATGCTCGTCGTGGGGTTGCTCCCCGTGGCGGCGTTGGCGGCTGATGGCGAGCAGGTGGGAGACGTCAAGGTCCCCGCGCAGGCGCAGGTGGAGGGTTCCGCCCAGGACCAGGCGCAGGCAGGTGTCGGCGACCAGACGCAGGTCGCCGATGACAAGGCCGCAGCCTCTGCCGAGAAAGCGGAGGCGACCTCGACAACGGACCAGGTCAACCCTGGTGTTGTAGCTGCAACTGAAGCAGCTGACGAGCCGATGACGGTGGCTGTCGGGACGGAAGATCTGTACTGGTACGCGCTCATACCGGGCAAGACGATGGATAGCGGAGAGGACCCTGATCAAACCTGGTTCGGTCTTGGCGTGAGCACGATCTCCGGCGTATACAGTCCGGGTATTTATAGTTCAGGCAAGGTGATCACGCAATATGGAAGCATCTCCGAGGTAAGCAAAGACCCGAGCAAGCCGCTGTATCCGGACATCACGTTTGAGGGCACGACGTACAAATACGCCAAAGCAGGCACTGCCGAAGCTTCGATGCAGGGTTATTATACGCTGTCGCCGGTTCGAGTAACGGTGGCTTCTGGTGCAAATGCTGGTAACAACAACTACAACAGCACCAAGGGCAGCCTGGTCAAAACGTACCATTACGATCATGTCATGGTGCTGAATGAAAAAGACTACTACACGGTTAACTACGAGGTTCAGTACGCTGGAGAATCCGAGTGGGTCGCATTGAAGGATTACGCTCAGCGCGTGGAAAGCGGCTACAGCGAGTCAAAGCTGAAGAGACCTGCGCGCGACAGCGCAGTGACCCCCGAAACCCAAACCGTCGATGGCGTGACGTATCAGTTCGATGGCTGGTACAAGGACAAGGACTGCACGCAGAAGGCGAACTTCGACGGCACCATCACGCAGAACACCACCTATTACGCTCATTACGTCCCGCAGTCGGGAAGCCTTTCCGTTTCGAAGAACGTGACGGGAAGCGCTGCGAACGTCGACCAATCGTTCACGTTCGAACTTTCGTGTGCGGCTCTTGCGGGCAAGACGTTTACCGCGGAGGGCGTTGCCGGCTCCGTGACATTCGACAATCAAGGTGTGGCAACGGTTCAGCTGAAGCATGGCCAGTCCGTCACGCTGACCGAGGTTCCCGCCGGCTCCCGGGTCGCCGTTCGTGAAACGGGCCTTTCCGGCAACGCCGGGACTTCTTCCAAGGTTTCGATCAACAACGGCGCTGCCGAGACCGTTGCGACCGACGGTCAGACGGCCACAGCGCCCATGACGGTGACCATCGCCTCCAACCAAACGCAAACGCTTGCATTCACCAACTCGGCCGAGGCGGTCTCGGCAACGGGGGTCTCGCTTGACGCGGGCCCGATGGCGGGGCTGTTCGCGGTCGCCGCTGCGGGTGCGGGCGCTCTTGCCGCAAGCGGCTACAAGCGCAGGAAGCGTGAGCAGGATGCTTGGAAGGAGTAAAAAACGCGTTCCTCAGAGTATCCAAGAAGATCAGCCGGTCTCGCTGCAGCTGATCGCCGACAAGCTGCAACGTCTGGTATGGCGCCGACGCCTGTGGGGGATCGACGAGCGTCAGGCATGGCACGTGGTGCATCGCCTGGACGAAATGTACCGCCAACTCTACCGGGAGCAGCGGATTCGCTACGAGGCTCTGCTGGAGCAAGCGCGCGGAGCAGCCTGTGTCGCCAAAGCCCCAGGCTCCGAAGGCGCAGGCTTTGCAAGTGCCGCCGGTTCCTCAGCGGTTGATTCGCGTGCAGCAGCCCGTGGATCCGAAGCATCATCGGAGCAAGAGGCCGAAGAGTTCGCACGGGAAGTAGCGCAGGCGCCCGAAGTGCGCGTCATCGAGCGACGTGCTCAAGGTGCGGAGGCGCGAAGACGTGCAGGCGCCGCGGCGATAAAGGCGATTTGCGCGGCCGGCATGGCTGCGATCTTGCTGCAGACGGTGTTCGGGCTCGCGATCGTTCGCGGCGGTGGCATGTCGCCCGCATCGGGCGACGGTGATGTTGCTCTGACGTATCGGTTCGAGCAAGCGTATTCGGCAAACGACGTGATCGTGTACCGAGCCCAATCCGGGCAGCAGCTTATCGGCCGCGTGGTGGCGTTGCCCGGCGACATGGTCGAGGTCGCTGAAGACGGCACGTTCAAGGTCAACGGGAACGCGCAGCCTTCGTCGAACGGCCAATCCACCGCGCCGGCGGAAAGCGGTCCGGCATATCCGCTGACGCTTGGCGAGGGGCAGTACTTCGTATTAGGCGACGACCGCATGCAGGCGGTCGATAGCCGCGAAGTAGGCGCGATAGGTACCAACGTGGTTGAGGGCAAGGTTGTGGCCCTGCTGCGACTGCGTGGGATATAGGAAACGAGACGGGAGAAAGGAAAGGCTATGGCTATGTCTCGCTTGAAGAAGAATGTGGTTGCGGCGGCACTTGCTGGTTCCATGGTGATCGCTCTTCCGGGCGCTGCGTTTGCAACGACGGTTGGGGACAACGGTTTTGCTGTTGATAAGACCTGGACCGCGGCGTCGAACACGCAACTGAACAACACGGAAGCATTTACGTTCCAGATCCAGTTTACGGGTGCTACCGCGCAGGGCACCTGGAAGCCCGCCGCGCTGTCTCAGACTCCGGTTCAGCGTACGCTGACGGCGGATTGGAAGACCCTTGCTGGTGCGGGTGCCTCCGCGAATGCTAGCCTGACGGCTCAGCAGCTGTTTGCGGGCTATGACTTCACTGCACCTGGCACCTATAGCTTCACCGTGAAGGAGATCGCCGGCTCGAACCCCAACATCGTGTATGACGGCACCGAGTACAGCGTCGAAGTGGTCGTCACTATGCCGGACAACTACCCTGAAAGCGACACGCCCGTTATCAAGGATATCAAGGCGAAGGCGGCTGATGGCGATAAGGCTGACAAGGCCGCATTCGCCAACACCGCCAAGGCAAACGATAGCCTGACGGTGTCCAAGAAGGTTGCCGGAACCGCTGCGAACACGCAGGACGAGTTCAGCTACACGCTTAAGATTGAGGGTGCTCAGGGCTCCTACGATTACGTGCTGGACGGTGCTGCCGGCACCTTTGATGCCAAGGACGCTCTTGCCTTTAAGCTGAAGCATGGTCAGTCCATTGAAATCAAGAACCTGCCCGAGGGCGCAACCTACACGGTGACCGAGGCCGACACGGAATACAACGAGAACTTCGCCGTTGATGGCGGCCAGGCTCAGGCTGGCGCGGTTGCTACCGGCGAAATCCATCAGGGCAGCGCAGTTGCCTACACCAACGAGAAGGGCTTCGCTCCGGCGACGGGCGTTAACTCCGACACCATGCCCTTCGTGTTCGGCGGCCTGGTGGTCGTCGCAGGCGCCGGCGCTCTGCTGATTTCCCGCAAGCGTCGCGCGAGCGAGGAATTCTAATTGCGGCTGGCTGCTGACAGCTTCGGCGGCTATGGAGCGCGCAAGCGCACTCGTGCCCTGCGGGTTGCTTGCGCGCTCGACCGTGCGGTCGTCTGGGCGCTTGGCGTCGTGCTGGCGCTCGCGCTTGCCGTGTCCGCCTATGCCCTTTGGGATGCGTATGCTCTGGCGAATGGAGGGGATAGCCAGGCCCGGCTTGTCGCGCTAAAGTCGGGCGATACGGTTAGCTTCTCCGAGTTGCTGGCATTGAACCCTGACGTATGCGCTTGGATCACCATCGATAACACGAACATCGATTATCCGGTGGTTCGCGGCAAGGATGACTTCGAGTATCTCAGCAAAGATGCTACCGGTGCATACAGCGCTTCGGGGGGCATCTTCCTTGACAGCAAATGCTCGAGGGACTTCGTCGAGCCGTACGAGGTGCTCATGGGTCATCACATGCAATACGGCAAGATGTTCGGCGACTTGGACAAGTTCTTGGACGAAGGTTTCTTCAATCAGAACCAGACGGGCGCGCTGTATCTGCCTGACCGCACGCTTAACCTGCAGATCTGCGCGGTGGTTAAGGCAGATGCCTATGACGGTGTCTATTATGGCACTCCCGCCGGCGCCGATCGTATGCCTGCGCTGGCAGAGAAGGTCGCGCAGGATGCCGTGTCCCAGCGAGATGGCATGCCGTCCGCAAATGATCAGGTTGTGGCGCTGTCAACGTGCGCATCCTCCGGGGTGAACGAGCGAACGCTGCTGCTGTGCAGGGTTACTGGGGAGCGCGCTGTCGATAAGGCGTAGCGCACGGCGCACGGTGCACCGAATAGCGCGAGGAAAGAAAAGGACAAGCTATGGCGTATGCATTGAACGTAAAACGAAACCTCGCGATCGCGTCGCTTGTCGCGGCGGTACTCGTCGCCGTGCTCGCATGTGTTGTGCCATCTGCACAGGCGTATGCGGCTGTAGAGGCATACGCGCCGGTTTCGGCGCAGGTTCCGGCACAGGTGATCGTTAAGGGGGACGCGCCTGCGCAAGCGCAGGATTTCGCCGTCCAAATCTCTGGTGCCGATGGCGAGACGGTTTTGCCGGACCAGCTGCAGGCGACTATCGCGGGCGAGGGCTCTGCGCAGTTTGCTATGTCGTTCACCGAGGTAGGGCTGCATCATTACACGGTGCGGCAGGTCCCCGGCAATGCCGAGGGCTGGACGTATGACGAGCGGGTCTACAACGTCGAAGTGTATTGCATGTGGAGCGGGCAGGATGGTCCGGATTCCCTGTATACGCAAGTGTCCGTGAAGAATGCGGCGGGCGAGAAGTGCGAAGCATGCACGTTCGAGAACAACTACAAGGCTCCCACGTCTCTTGCGCAGCCGCAGGTGGCATCCATGGCGCAGACGGGCGATATGGTGGGAGTAGCGGCGATGCTGATCGGGCTGGTGGCCCTGGCGGCGGTTGTCGCGGTGGTGATCGCCTATCGCAGGCGCTCTCGCGAGTAGCGCGGCGTCTCGTTAACAGTTTCGCTCATCAATGAACAGGGCGGCGGGTTCGTTGGAACCCGCCGCCCTGTTCTCGTTTATGCTCGGATGTCTCGCCTATGCGTAAATCTCCTTCTCCACCACCAGCTCGTTCTTGATCTTGCCGACCAGCTTCTGCAGCGCGTCGATGCAGCGCGGGCGGATGTCGGCGCCGATGAGCACGTACATGAGCGAATCGCCCACGTTCAGCACGCCCTCGTTGAGCCATACGCGCACATAATAGACGCCCGGCCAGGTGAGTGCTTCCTTGATGGCTTGCTCAAGGCCTTCGGCGTCGTAGCTGAAGTCGACCTGCGCCACATCGCCAAGCCCCTCGACGCCCTCGCGCACCTGCGCCTTGGGCGTGATGCGCACCACGCCGTTGTGCGTGAGGAACATGCCGCATTGTGCGGCTTTCGGATCTTGCTTCGCCTCGGCCAGCCACTGGTCCATAGACGGTTCGGGTTTCGCCATTGTTTTCCCCTTTCAAACGATATCGCTGGCACCCATGGTACCGCATCTGGCTGCAGGATTCCGGCCGTGATAAAACAAGCGCGAGGGCGCTGCGAACGATTTGCGCTCCCAGGGGCGAACAGCACCGAGGGGGATTGGCCGGCGGTAACTCGCTTAGACGCTAGCGTGAATACTTGCAGCCGGATTCGCATTGAGCGCTCTGGGCGCGGGGCTGCGGCTCGCGGGATGATTAGCGCACCTGCGCTCGAACAGCCGGCGTCCCTGCTTCTGGAAGCCTCGCGCTTCCTTACCTGTTTTACGCGCGAAATTTACGCGCCGAACATGGTGCATCGCGCGCGGGCTGGTACTATGGTTCGGATTAAAAACGTCGCTAGTTTGCCGCGGGCAACAAGCTCGCGCAACAGGCGTCTGGAAATGCGAAGAAAGCGAGCGCTCCCATGTCTTTGGCACCATCAGACCACACGAAGCAACCCGACAACCGAACCACCATGGACCTGGGCGCCGTGCTGCCCATGACGGCCGAGGTTCGCGACGACCACCTGTTCGTGGGCGGCGTCGACATGGTTGAGCTGGCGCACAAGGAAGGCACCGCGCTGTACGTCATGGACGAGGCTGACCTGCGCAACCGCATGGAAACGTACCTCACGTCGTTCCGCAGCCGTTACGAAAACTCCGACGTCATCTACGCGTCGAAGGCGTTTCTGAACAAGGAAGCCGCGCGCATCGCCGCGCAGGAAGGCATGTGCCTGGACGTGTCCGGCGGTGGCGAGCTGTGGTGCGCGCAGCAGGCGGGCTTCCCCATGGAGCGCGTGTTCGTGCACGGCAACAACAAAACGCCGCAGGAGCTGCGCGAGGCCATTTCCGCAGGTGTGGGCCGCATTGTGGTTGACAGCAGAATCGAGCTGGCGCGCGTGAGCGAAATTGCCGGCGAGCTGGGCGTCACGCAGAACATCTACATGCGCGTTACCCCCGGCGTGGAGGCCGACACGCACGAGTACATCCGCACGGGCTGTGAGGACAGCAAGTTCGGTTTCACCATGCTCAACGACTTCGCGTTCAAATGCGTGAAGGACGCCCTGGAGGCTCCGAACGTGCATCTGGCCGGTTTCCACTGCCACATCGGCTCGCAGATTTTCGCGCTGCATTCGTTCGCCGAGGCCGTGCAGGTCATGGTTGAGTTCATCGCGCGCGTGAAGGAAACGTACGGCTACGAGGTCGAGGAGCTGGACATGGGCGGCGGCCTGGGCATCGCCTACACCGCCGAGGACAAGCCGTCCACCATCGACCAGTTCGCGGAATGCACCGTCAACGCCGTGCGCGAGAACTGCGAGCGCCTAGGTGTGAAGCTGCCGCGCCTGGCCGTTGAGCCCGGCCGCAGCCTGGTGGCAACGCCCGGCATCACGCTGTACACCATCGGAATCCTGAAAACGCTGCCGAACATCCGCAAGTACGTGGCCATTGACGGCGGCATGTCCGACAACATCCGCACGGCGTTGTATCATGCCGACTACGAACCGACCATCGCGAACAAGGCGGGCCAGCCGCGCACCGAGATCGTCACGCTGTGCGGCAAGCATTGCGAAAGCGGCGACGCCGTGGTTATCGACATGCCGCTGCAGACGCCCGAGGTGGGCGACGTGGTTGCCGTGTTCGGCACCGGCGCGTACTGCTACACCATGGCCAGCAACTACAACGGCCAGCCGCGTCCCGCCATCGTGTTCGTGAAGGACGGCGAAGCACGCGTGACCACCCGTCGCGAAACCTACGCCGACCTGTACCATCGCGATTTGTAGGGGTTTCGGGACTGATTGCCTTTTCTGAAGGGGGATATATGACCATCAAACTTGGACTTGTGGGAACGGGCACCGTCGGCGGCGGCTGCATCGACATCCTGCACAACCATCGCGAGGATTTCAAGCGCCGTCTGGGCGTTGATATGGAGCTTGTGCGCGTGTGCTCGCGCAATCCCGAACAGGCCGAGGCGCATGGCGTGTCCGACCTGTTCACAGACGATTTCAACGACATCCTGAACGACCCGGAAATCGATATCGTCATCGAGCTTATCGGCGGCACCACCGTTGCGCGCGACATCGTGCTGGGCGCGCTGAACGCCGGCAAGAACGTGGTCACCGCCAACAAGGCGCTTATGGCAACGTACGGCGAAGAGGTCATGGGCCTGGCGCGCGAGAAGAACCTGGAAGTGGGCTTCGAGGCCAGCGTCGGCGGCGGCATCCCCATCATCCAGCCGCTGAAGCATTCGCTCATCAGCAACGAGATCACGTCCGTCATGGGCATCGTGAACGGCACCACGAACTACATGCTTTCGCGCATGGTCGACGACGGCCTGTCCTACGAAGATGCGCTGGCCGAGGCGCAGGCGAAGGGTTTCGCCGAGGCCGACCCCACCGCCGACGTGGACGGTTTCGACGCCGCTGCAAAGATTGCCATCCTGGCATCCATCGCGTTCAACAGCCGCGTGAAGCTGGGCGACGTGTATACCGAGGGCATCCGCAACATCACGCAGCTTGACATGGACACGGCCGACGACATGGGCTACGTCATCAAGCTGCTGGCGCTGGCGCATCGCACGCCCGAGGGCATCGACGTGCGCGTGCATCCCACCATGCTGCCGAAGGCGCACCAGATGGCCATGGTCAACGGCGTGTACAACGCCATTTACGTCACGGGCGACGCCGTGGGCGAGACCATGTTCTTCGGCGAAGGCGCCGGTGCGGGCCCGGCCGCTGCGGCGGTTATGGGCGACGTGCTAGAGGTGGCGCGCCACATGACGCTGGGCATCCCGCCTGTTGTCGGCTGCACGTGCACCGACAACCTGCCCATCGTGCCGATGGAGCAGCTGCACACGAAGTACTACATTCGTTTCGCCGTGGCTGACCGTTCCGGCGTGCTGGCTTCTATGGCCGGCGTGTTCGCCAAGCACGGCGTCAGCGTGCGCAGCGTGGTGCAGCGCGGCAGCGCCGAGCACGAAACGGTGAACCTCAGCTACGTCACGCACACCGCCAGCGAGGCCAGCGTGCGCCGCGTGCTCGATGAGATCGGCCAGCTCGACGACGTCTTGCGCGCCGAACCCAGCGTCATCCGCGTAGAAGACTAATTGGGTTCCGCCGGCCTGCTGGCCGGCGGACCTGCTCGACGCTGTGGCCGCTTGTGGCACGCCGTCTTCGATTTCAGCTGCGCAGGCATGGCCCAAAGGCCAATGCCCGCTTGCTTCAACCGAATACGACGCACCACAAGCGCCCTCGCTGACTTTGGTGGGCCTGTGAGTGAGAAGAGTGGGACAAAGGGACAGTCCCTTTGTCCCACTTTGGTATACGGAAAAGGGGACATGATGGAGCAGTATAAGGAAGAGTTCATCCACTTTATGGTGGAGAGCCATGTGCTGAAGTTCGGTAGCTTCACTCTGAAAAGCGGGCGTCAGTCGCCGTTCTTCATGAACGCGGGCGCGTACGTCACGGGCGAGCAGCTGCATCGCCTGGGCAAGTACTACGCGCAGGCCATTCACGACAACTTCGGCCTGGACTTCGACGTGGTGTTCGGCCCGGCCTACAAGGGCATTCCGCTGGCGGTGGTCACGGCCATCGCGCTGCAGGAGCTGTATGGCAAGGAAGTGCGCTACTGCTGTAACCGCAAAGAAGTGAAGGATCACGGCGCGGACAAAGGCAACCTGCTGGGCGCCGACCTGCACGACGGCGACCGCGTCATCATGGTCGAGGATGTCACCACGTCCGGCAAGTCCATCGACGAGACGTACCCCATCCTGAAGGGTGCGGCCGACGTGGACGTGAAAGGCCTGATCGTCAGCCTGAACCGCATGGAAGTGGGCAAGGGCGGTGTTGTTACGGCCCAAAAGGAAGTGCAGGAGAAGTACGGCTTCCCGGTGGCGTCCATCGTTAGCATGGCCGAGGTTGTAGAGTGCCTGTGCAACAAAGAGGTGGAAGGCGAAGTTGTCATCAACGACGACATCAAGGCCGCCATTGACAAGTACTACGAGCAGTACGGCGCCAAGGAATAACCGCGCGGGCATAACTCAAGTTTTCGGGGGCGGGCAGCATAAGCCCGCCTTTTCCGTAATAAGGAGACAAACATGGATGCTTCGAATTTCGGCGTGATCTTCGATTGCGACGGAACGTTGCTCGATTCGATGGGTGTGTGGCACGAGCTGCAGTATGACCTGGCGAAACGTGCAGGTGGCGAACTGACTGCCGACGACATCGCCGCGCTTGCGCCTATGAGCATTCCCGAATGCGGCGCGTATTTCCACGAGCACTTCGGCTTGGGCGAAGACGACCGCGACGTGGTGTGTATGATCGACGAGTACATGCTCGACTTCTATCGCAACCGCGCCGAAGCGCGGCCGGGCGCGCTTGAGTTCGCTCGCGCGCTTGCCGAGGCGGGGGCGCACCTGACCGTGGCGTCATCAAGCCCGAAGCCGTACCTGATGGCGGGCATGCAGCGTTGTGGGTTCGCACCGCTGCTCGACCGCGTGCTGTCGGTGGAGGACGTGCATTCCACGAAGCGCCAGCCCGATGTGTGGGATCGCGCGCGCGAAATCATGGGCACGCCGAAGGAAACCACTTGGGGCGTGGAGGATTCCGCGTACGCCATCGACACGCTGCGCAACGCGGGCTACCGCACGCTCGGCGTGTACGATAGCGACGACGCCGGCACGTGGGAGGCAATGCAGACTGGCGCCGAGCACGCCGTCAAGACCTTCGAGGACCTCAAGCTCGAAGACTTCCTCAAATGGAACGAAAGCCCTCTCTACGTGGGCAAAGTGGAAAAGTAAAGGCCATCGACGCGCCACCATCTTTCCCAAAACAAACCGCCCGCGTTGGATTCTCCAGCGCGGGCGGTCTTCTAATCCCAGGGGTTCGATTGAAACTGCGGCTCGGGTGTGGGAGGGCGGTCCGAATAGGGGTCGTACCCGTCGTCGTCTTCGGCCTCGGCGCGAATGAACGGGTCGTCTTTGGGCTGCTCACCGTCCTTCGCCGTCTTCGCAGCCGGGCCCTTCGCATCGTCAGCTTTCGGCAAAGGCGTGACCTGCGGTTTCAGCGTGTAGTACTTCGCCATGGGGCTGTTCGTCTCCTTCCTGTCTTTTAGTCCGGAAGCATTATCTCATCTAAGCGCAAGCAGGGCCCCGCGCCATGGTGCGGGGCCCTGCCTATCGGTTGGAGCAATTTACGGCATCAAACTGTTGCCGGCTGCTTCGGTGCGAGTTCAGCGCACATCCTCTTTGTCGTGCCGCTACTCGGCGTCGCCGAGGCTGTCCAGGTCGTAGGGCGTGGTCTGGTACACGTAGTAGTTCAACCAGTTCGTGTACAGCAGCTGCGCATGCGCGCGCCATGTGCTGACCGGCTCTTGCGTGGGGTCGTCGTTGGGGAAGTAGTGCGCGGGGACGGGCACGTCAAGGCCGTTGTTCACGTCGCGGTTGTACTCGTTGCGCAGCGTGTCGGTGTCGTACTCGGGGTGGCCGAACACGAAGAAGTGACGGCTGTCGATGCTCTTCGCGATGTACACGCCGGCCTCGTCGGACTGCGCCACGATCTCAAGGCGCGGATCGGCCTCGATGTCGGCGGCATCGACGGTGGTGTGGCGCGAGTGCGGTGCCCAGAACTTGTCGTCGAAGCCGCGCACTAGCGGGCTGGAGGGCTTCAGCACGTCGTGGTTGAACACGCCGGACAGCTTCTTCGGCAGCTCGTGCTTCTGGATGCCGTAGTGGTAGAAGATGCCCGCCTGTGCGCCCCAGCAGATGTGCAGCGTAGAGTGCACGTTCGTGGTGGACCACTTCATGATGCGGCACAGCTCGTCCCAGTAGTCCACGTCTTCGAACTCGTGCAGCTCAACGGGCGCGCCCGTGATGATCATGCCGTCATAGCGGTTGTCTTTCACCTGGTCAAACGTGCGGTAGAACGTTTTCAGGTGCTCTTGTGACACGTTTTTCGACTCATGGCTGATGGTGTGTAGCAGCTCCACTTCGATCTGCAGCGGCGTGTTGGACAGCTTGCGCATGATCTGCGTTTCCGTCTCGATTTTCTTCGGCATAAGGTTGAGCAGCAGCACGCGCAGCGGACGAATGTCCTGGTGCATGGCGCGATGCTCCGTCATCACGAAGATGTTCTCGCTTTCAAGCTGCTCGGTTGCAGGCAGCTGGTCGGGAATGCGGATAGGCATGACGTATGCTTCCTTTCTATATATGCACGTTCGGGCGGGTTGCCGTTTGCCGAGCGCGAAATACCGTTGGCACCATGATATCAAAGCGCCCGAAAGCCGGGCTATTGGCAAACCAGAAAGCAAGTTATCGCCCCGAGGGATTGCGCAAGACGCGAGACGGGCAGTCCCTAGAGTAAGCGTGGAAAGCGAAACCGCCAGAAATTAGACGCGTTCCTGCTCGATGAATTCGCCGCGAAATGCGCCTCTCGCGTTGGTGGCGGGCTCCTCGTCTATGCGAAAGCGCGCGCAAGGATGGGGCGATAGCCGGCACGCCCGTCTACCTGTTGCAGTTTGCGTAAACGCGCGCTCGGGACCTGTGTAATCCGTGTGAAAATCGCGGGATTTCCCCAGTTGAGCATTCGTGGCCCATTGACTTGCTCGCGCCAAAACCCGTAGACTACAAAAGTTCGCTTTCAAAAGCCCCGTAAACGTAGGGTGGAGGCAACGCCACTGGATGGGGTGTCCAGACCCTGGCCCGGCGTGCTGGCGTAGGAAACCGGCGGCTAACAGACCTGCACTTTTGAAAAACGACACCCTGTGCGCTGTGGTCGCACAGCGTAACAGGAAGGACATGGAGGAAAAACAGTGAAGACGTATCACGCTAAGCCTCATGAAGTTGAGCGCAAATGGTACATCATCGACGCTGAGGACCAGGTTCTCGGTCGTCTGGCTACCAAGGCTGCTACCATTCTGAAGGGCAAGCACAAGCCGCAGTACACGCCGCATGTGGACACCGGTGACTTCGTGATCATCATCAACGCGGACAAGGTTCGCGTGACCGGTTCGAAGGAACTGAACAAGCGCTACTATCGCCACTCCGGTCATCCGGGCGGACTGAAGTCTGAGACCTTCGCCGAGGCCATGGCCAAGCATCCCGAGCGCGTCATCGAGCATGCCGTCAAGGGCATGCTGCCGAAGAACACGCTGGGCCGTGCACAGGGCATGAAGCTCAAGGTGTACGCTGGTGCTGAGCACCCGCATATGGCTCAGAAGCCGGTCGAGATCAAGATGGAGGACTAACCCATGGCGAATGAAGCATTGTACTACGGCACTGGTCGTCGTAAGAACGCTGTCGCTCGCGTGCGTCTCGTTCCCGGCACCGGCAAGGTGACTGTCAACGGTCGTGACGGCAAAGAGTACTTCGGCCGCGAGGCTCTGCTCGACTATGCCAAGACCCCGTTCAAGGTCACGGATACTGTGGATCACTTCGACGTGCTCGCCCGCATCGACGGCGGTGGCATCTCGGGTCAGGCCGGCGCTCTGCGTCACGGCATCTCCCGCGCCCTGCTGGCAGCTGGCGACTACCGCGCCGAGCTGAAGAAGGCTGGCTTCCTGACGCGCGACGCTCGTATGGTCGAGCGCAAGAAGTACGGTCTGAAGAAGGCCCGCAAGCGCCCGCAGTTCAGCAAGCGCTAAGTTTGCACCTTTCGGTTGCGTTTACGCAGCCGTGCAAGCCACGAAAGCCCGTTCCGCATTTGCGGAGCGGGCTTTCCGCGTTTTTGAGGAGGAGTGCGAGGTGAGCCTTGCGGCGGAACTTCGCAATGGCGACTTTGCTGTGGTAGGGAGCGTAAGGTGGGCAGGAAGGCTCCTCAACGAACTGGAATTGGGGGATTTGTTGTCGGTATGCGCTGCAAGTAGCGTGTTTCGGATCAAAAATCGCTCATGTATGTGATTTGCTGGTGACATGTCAAGTGCCCATCGGTTGCAGACTGCTGTGACCTGGGCATATGCAAGCAGCAAGTGGCTGTTTGCTCGGGCCGGCAAATTAAATCACATACATGAGCGATTTTCGGCAAGATATGCTACCGCTTGTTGTGATATGCGGTTGTTCGGGGCTACGCATTGATTGCCGTTGGGGAATCTTGGAGTGGTTGGCGGCGACGGGCTTCACGCCGCGCGCGTAACGAAACGTTACCGCCCCTGAAAACTACCGGAAACATAGCGCCGGTACCGTAAGTTATAGCAAGTTGACGTGCAGCTAGTCTGCTCAAGATGCTAAGCTACGGGAATTGGCAAATCCGCTTACCCGTAAGCAGTCTCGAGGGAAGCACGCGTCTGAAAGGTAACTATGAAGGAGCTCACGCCTATGTCGAAAATTCCTGAGATCTACGGCTCGATGGTGTTCAACGAGCACACGATGCAGGAGCGGCTGCCATCTGCAACGTACAAAGACCTGATGAAGACCATCCAGAAGGGTGAGCCTCTGAACCTCGAGGTGGCCAACGTGGTTGCCCACGCCATGAAGGAATGGGCAATCGAGAAGGGCGCCACGCACTACACGCATTGGTTCCAGCCGCTGTCCGGCATCACGTCCGAGAAGCACGACAGCTTCCTGGACCCCACCGGCGACGGCCGCGCCATCATGAGCTTCTCGGGCAAGGAGCTCATCCAGGGCGAGCCCGATGCTTCCAGCTTCCCGTCCGGCGGCCTGCGCGCCACGTTCGAGGCCCGCGGCTACACTGCCTGGGATCCCACCAGCTACGCGTTCATCAAGGACGAGGTGCTGTGCATCCCCACGGCGTTCTGCAGCTACACCGGCGAGGCGCTTGATAAGAAAACCCCGCTGCTGCGCTCCATGAGTGCCATCGACGAGCAGGCCAAGCGCGTGCTGGCGCTGTTCGGCGAGCACGTTGATCGCGTGATCACCACCGTCGGCGCCGAGCAGGAGTACTTCCTGATCAGCGAGAAGGACTACGCGAAGCGCTCCGACCTCATCATGACGGGCCGCACGCTGTTCGGCTACTCCCCGTTGAAGGGCCAGGAGCTCGAGGAGCATTACTTTGGCGCCATCCGCCCCACCGTCAACGAGTTCATGAAGGAGCTGGACAGCGAGCTGTGGAAGCTGGGCGTGTCGGCGAAGACCAAGCACAACGAGGTTGCCCCCGCGCAGCACGAGCTGGCGCCGCTGTTCACGAACGCCAACCGCGCCATCGACGAGAACCTACTGACCATGGAAAAGATGCGCCTGCTGGCCAGCCATCACGGCTTGGTGTGCCTGCAGCATGAGAAGCCGTTCGATGGCATCAACGGCTCGGGCAAGCACAACAACTGGTCCATTTCCGCCGGCAAGACGAACTTCCTTGACCCCGGCGAAACGCCCATGGACAACCTGCGCTTCCTGGTGTTCCTGACGGGCGTCATCCAGGCGGTCGACGACTACCAGGAACTGCTGCGCATGACCGTCGCGTCGGCTGGCAACGATCACCGCTTGGGCGCCAACGAGGCCCCGCCGGCGATCGTGTCCATCTTCCTGGGCGACGAGCTGGGCGCCATCGTGGACGCGCTTGTGGACGACCATGAGTACACATCTGCGGAAAAGGTTGCCGTTGACCTGGGCGTTTCGGTGCTGCCGAACTTCCTGAAGGACAACACGGATCGCAACCGCACCAGTCCCTTCGCCTTCACGGGCAACAAGTTCGAGTTCCGCATGCCGGGCTCGGCGGTGAATCTGGCCGACTGCAACATGGTGCTGAACACGGCCATGGCCAAGTCGCTGAAGGACTTCGCCGACGCCATGGAGGGCAAGACGGGCGAGGAGTTCGAGTCTGCCGCCATCGCCTACATCAAGGAGACGCTGAAGAAGCACCAGCGCATCATCTTCAACGGCAACGGTTACTCCGACGAGTGGCCCGCCGAGGCCGAGCGCCGCGGCCTGGCCAACAACCGCACCACGGCCGATGCGCTGCCGGCGTACGTTGCGCCCGAAAGCATCAAGCTGTTCGAAGAGTTCAACGTGCTGTCCGAGGTGGAGGTGCGCAGCCGCTACGAGGTGAAGCTTGAGAAGTACACCAAGCTTATGAACATCGAGGTGCGCACCATGAAGCGCATGACGCGCCGCACGTACCTGCCGGCCATCAACAAGTACGCCACACTGGTTGCGAACGAGATCAACGAGCTGAAGTCCGCCGCCGCAGGCATCGACACGTCCGTGCAGGACGAGCTGCTGAAGAAGGTCACCGACGGCATCAAGGAGATCAACGCCGCGCTGAACGACCTGCATGAGGCGCACCTTGAGGCGCGCGCCATCGCCGACGAGCAGGAGAAGGCGAACAAGTACGCGCACGAGATCGTGCCGAAGATGGAGCGCCTGCGTGCCGGCGTCGACGCCATGGAGTGCGTGGTAGCGCACGACCTGTGGCCCGTACCCACCTACAACGACATCCTGTTCTACTGCTAGTCGAGCGGGAAAACATCCGGGATTTGAAGAAGCCGCCCATTGGGCGGCTTCTTTTACGTATGGGGTTGAAAAGGGGGCAAAACGGTCTTGACGCCCTATTCAACAGGCGGGTTTGGGTTCGGATGCATATTGAACCGTAGGGTCGAGCGAAAGCTCGACCCAGATAAAATAGCGCGAAGCGCGTCACCAAATGTAAGCAAAAAGCTTGGTAAGAAGGTGCTTCCCAATCGAGCCCAAACCTGACAAACGACCTGTCCCTTGTCAGACTACAGTTCGTCGGTGTCGAGCCAGATGGTGAAGGGGCCGTCGTTGGTGAGGCTGACTTGCATCATGGCGCCGAAGCGGCCGGTTTCTACGTGCGGTACATCTTGGCGAGCGCGGGCTACGAACTGCTCGTAGAGGCGCTCGGCCGCATCGGGCGCGCCGGCATTCGTGAAAGAGGGGCGGTTGCCTTTCTTGCAGCTCGCGTACAGCGTGAACTGCGACACCACCAGCACTTGTCCGTCAACGTCGGCAAGCGACCGGTTTGTCTTGCCGGCTTCGTCCTCGAAGATGCGCAGCTTGAAGATCTTGCTCCACAGGCGTTCGATCTGCTCTTCGCCGTCGTTGGCGCCAACGCCCAGCAAAATCAGGTACCCGCGCTCGCACGAGCCAACGGTGGTGCCTTCGATATCAACCTGCGCGTGTGTCACGCGCTGAACCAGTGCCCGCATGGCGTTCCTTTCTCTCGGTGAAGCCAGCATACCGAATGCGTCGGTATAGCGGCGAAAAGTGTAACTTGTTCCGGTCGCCGGAACGAACTCGCGCTAGTTTGTGTTTTGCGCAGCGCTGTTACGCCTTCTCTTCTTGGATGAGGTCGATCATTTCCTGGCTGGAGTGTACGCCGAGCTTTTGGTAGATGTGCTGGCGGTGCGTGCTGACCGTACTTTTCGACAGGCAAAGCTGCTCTTGGATGTAGGCCAGGTTGCGGCCCTTGGCGAACAGCGTCATGATCTCGGTTTCGCGCTCGGACAGGTTGCAGCGCGTAGCCACTGCCAGGCACTTGTCAGTGAAACGGCGCTTCTTGTCCGTTGGCAGCAGGTTCACGGCGAACGCAAGATCGCGCTCGGTGAACGTCATGGTTGTGAGCATGGCGAACACGCCGCCGACAAGGGCGCAGGCAAATATTTCGGAAAGGCCGAACGGCGTATAGTGCACCACGAAGCGCCCGATGAGCAAGCCCACGATGGGGCCGAATGTCCAGCCGGCGCGGATGAGCGAGAACGTGCGCACGCTAGCCGTGGGGTATTGGTGGCATGTGCCGCAAATAAGCACCCACGCCATGATGCCGAAGCACTGAAACGACGCGGCATTGACGGCGTAAGGCGTAATCACGCCGATAGGGTAGATCAGCGGCGTGGGAAGCAGCAGCGATCCCAGCACCAAAAACAGCAGCACGATGCGATAACAATACTCGGGGGCTTTCGGCGTTTTCATGCTAACCAGCGCCAGCATGATGATCGTTGCGCCAAGTCCCACGATAAGCGCGCCGCCGGCCTGAATGAGCGCGTAGTTGCCGCTGCCGCTGCCGGCGATGCCCATTTGGATGTACAGCGTGCGCGCCAGCTCGTTGGCGCAGCCGATAAGCGCGGAAGAAAGCGCCAGCGTGATGGTGAGGTGGTTGAGGTTGCGGCGGTCATCGGCATTTTCGGGAAGCGCTTGCATCGGCAGCGCGCGCTCGCTGATGGCGGCTTTGCCTTTCGCGGTTGACGCGCCCAAGTCGCGCAGGAATGCGCTGATGGCCGGCATGCTAGCGGCGAACAGGCACGACTCAAGCGGACCGAAAAACGAGTACACGCAGAACAGCGCCGACATAAGGATGTAGCCGATGGCGGCGATAGCGGCAGTGGCCTTCGCCGAGAATTTGCTGACCAGAATGCCGAACTGCGCCAAGAAAACGCCCGAAGACACGCCCGATAGCACGCCGGCCGCGCCGGTGACGAAGGCGCCCAGCGCGAACGAGCCGAGCGGCAGGCCGTCGCCCGCATTGCCGGCCGCAAGCGGCAGCAGCAGGGTGGACAGCATCATGACTGCTGCCGCGCCGACGCGCACGGGACGGCGGGCGATCCAGCGGCCACTCTGTGCGTGCCGAATGCCAATGAATATCTGCGTGGCAAGCAGCGCCAGAATGGATATCAGGTACACGGCGTCGAGCACGGGTTCGCCTGCGTCCCCGACTATGTTCAGGCTTTGGAACGTCATGGGCACCCATGCCAGGAAGCATCCAAGCGCGATTCCCGTAAGCGCCTCGGTTTGCCCAAGCGCCTCTTTTGCTTGCGCGCCGCCGCTTGCCAGCGAGCGGGTAACCCTGTCGCGCGCTGTCGCCGCCCGCCCGCCCTCGGCGTCGCCGCCGCGGGCGCTGCTGGCTTTCTGGCTGCGAGCCTGCGCGCCGCCCTTCTTGCTTTTGCCGCCGGATTCGACTGCTGTGCCTTGCTTGATTTCGCGCAAATTCTCGGCCGCGGCTTCTTCGCTGCCGGCCACCTGTGCGCCTGCTTGCTGCTTGCTTTCGCGTGCTTCCTTACTGCCGCGCGTGGCGGCTTTCGCGCTTGATTTCTCCCCCAAGAACGTGCCCTTTCCTCGTCTGAAGCCATTATAAAACACGCTCATGCCGCGTCGGTAAGCCGCTGCTCATGTTAATCAAACCTAACTCGTTAACCAATGTCTTCCCAGGTCAACGCCATCATGCTACTGACATGATTTCGCCATTCCGCCCTCAACCATGCAACCGGCCGGATTCGCGCCGCCCGCTTGTCGCCGTATCGTAGCCAGTGTCGAACGCGCCGCGCGCAAGCCCTGCCCAGGGCAGTGCGTGGCAGCTCGAAGTCGGCGGCGGGCACGCCCCGCGGCCGACTAGAGGGGCGGCAAGCGGCTCGGACGAGAGGCCGCAAACCGCAAGAGGAGACGGCGCGCCATGCAAGCGCGCCACAAGAAAGGAGGATGCATGGGCAAGCTCACGATGACGCGTCGCACGTTCGCGAAGATGACTGCCGCTACCGCTGCCGCGGTCGGAATCGCAGGCACCGGCACCGCGCTGGCCGAATCCAGCGCCAGCTCCACGTCGACCGGCGAGGTCAAGCGCATTCGTTCCACGTGCCGCGGCTGCGGCAAGATGGAATGCGGCGTGTGGGTATACGTGCAAGACGGCAAGGTCATCCGCAGCGAAGGCGACGAGGCCGCCTTCCAGTCCATGGGCAACCACTGCTCGAAGGGCCAGGCATCGCTGCAAGCCGCGTACCATCCGGACCGCCTGAAGTATCCCATGAAGCGCACGAACCCGAAGGATTCCGACGATCCCGGTTGGCAGCGCATCACGTGGGACGAGGCTATGGACACCATCGGCAGCAAGTTTTCCGAGCTGCAGTCCAAATACGGCAACGAAACGTACTTCAGCATGGCCGGCACGAGCCGCATTTGGTCCATGGGCCCCTACGCTGCACTGAAGCAGTGCTTCGTCAGCCCGAACGCCATTCAGGCAAACGAAATCTGCAAGGGCCCGCGTTTCTACGCCACGAAGCTGAACGACTACAACGCCTACAGCTGGATGGAAGTTGTCGGTCGTCCGCGCGTGTACGTGCAGTGGGGCGGCGCTTCGGAGCTGTCGAACTACGACGACTCCTGCCGTACCACCGTCGACGTCGCCACGCGCGCCGATTTCCACATTCTGGTTGACCCGCGTCAAACGAACCTGGGCAAGGAAGCCGACATCTGGCTGCCGCTGCGCCCCGGCACCGACGCCGCTATGGGTCTGGGCTGGATCAACGTGGTCATCAACAAGGGCCTGTACGACGACCTGTACGTGCGCAAATGGATGAACGCTCCCATGCTGGTTGTGGAAGACGAGGACTGGGAAGGCTCCGTGTCCGACTCGCAGTCCACGCACGGTTCGAAGCGCAACCGCCTGCTGAAGCAGTCCGACATCCAGGAAGGCGGCTCGAACACCGCGTTCATGGTGCTCAACGAGATCAACGGCGAGCTGACGTATTATGAATCGAACGGTAAGTCCGTCGCTTCTTCCGTGACCGACGCTTCCGCTGCCGACCTGAACCTGTCCGGCGGCACGTCTGGCCAGCTTCCCCATTGGGAAGGCGAGGACTGGAAGCCTGCCACGGCCGGCCGCGAGGCGCAGATCCACGGCTTGGACCTGACGGGCCAGGCGCAGGGCTTCGTCATCGACGCCACGCCGTTCATCGACGGTTTGTACCCCGCGCTGTACACGCCCGAAGGCGGCATCGAGGTGACGCTGAAGGACGGCAAGAAGGTGCACTGCCGCACCGTGTGGGAGCACCTGTGCGACCGCGTTGCCGAGTACACGCCGGAAAAGGTCGCCGAGATCACCGGCTGCAACGCCGACGACATCGAGCGCGCTGCCACCATCTACGCCACGCGCGTGGACCCGTCCACCGGTTACGGCAACGGCGGCATTCAGTACATGCTGCCGCTTGAACACAGCTGCAACTCGCTGCAGACGAACCGCACCATGGACATCCTGTGCGGCATCACCGGCAACA
Organism: Senegalimassilia sp.; assembly: GCF_977052095.1. Taxonomy (NCBI): domain Bacteria; kingdom Bacillati; phylum Actinomycetota; class Coriobacteriia; order Coriobacteriales; family Coriobacteriaceae; genus Senegalimassilia; species Senegalimassilia sp. Next base: position 15,364 of record NZ_CDRSTZ010000004.1, on the reverse strand, counting down.
TGGACATCCCGGGCGGCATGCGCGGTTCCACCGCTGGCTGGCCGTTCTTCGACCTGGGCATGACGCTGCCTTCCGCGGCTTCCGTGAAGGGCTCGCCCGACCAGTCCAAGATCATCGGCGGCGAGCAGTTCCCCATGCTGGCCGACCCGAAGTGCAACCCCAGTTGGGCAGACGCCACCAGCATCTACAAGACCATCGAGTCGGGCCAACCGTACAAGCTGTCCTGCGGCATTGGCCAGACCGGCGACCACATGAACCAGTCGAACAGCCTGTACGCCTACGAGCAGCTGAAGAAGCTGGACTTCTGGGTGTCCATCGACCTGTGGGAGACGCCGACCGTGGGCATCGCCGACATCGTGCTGCCCGCCGCGCACTGGATGGAGCTCGACTGCATCCGCAAGTCGCAGGGCGCGTCCGGTTCGTTCGGCGCCACGTGCAAGGCCGTTGAGCCGCCCGCGGAGGCCGAGCCTGACCTGAAGATCATCATGCGCATCTTCAAGGCCATGGGCCAGCCGTACTGCGACGGCGAGACCGACGACGAGAAGTGGCCCATCGACGACGCCGAGAACGTGTGCAACAACATCGCGCTGGCCGGCTTCAAGATTCCCGATTGGCAGGACTACAAGAAGGCGTTCCAGGAGAACGGCCCGTGGGACTCCAAGATTGAGAAGCCCGAGGCATGGGGCACGTACCGTCGTTACGAAACCGGTTGGGCAACCACGTCCGACTCGCCGGCTGCCGTGCAAGCTGTGATGGACCACCCGCAGGGTTGGGACACGTCCACCGGCAAGCAGGAGATCTGGTCCACGGTTATCGACAACTACTATCCCAACGATGACCAGGCCATTCCGACGTTCCGCGAGGCGCCGCACGGTCCTGTGGCCGACCCGGACCTGTTCAAGGATGACAACTCGTTCCTGGCAACCACCGGCCGCCGCATCCCCGTGTACTTCCACAACGAGCACAGGCAGCTGCCCTGGTGCCGCGAGCTGTGGCCCGTTCCGCGCATCGAGATGAACCCCGAAGACGCAGAGCGCATTGGCGTTGAGCAGGGCGATTGGGTGTGGATCGAGACGAAGGAGCACAAGATCCGCGAGGTCGTCGACCTGTACCACGGCATCGCGCCGGGCGTGGTGAACCTTGAGCACCAGTGGTGGTTCCCCGAGCTGAAGCAGGCCGACAAGGGCTTCCCGCTGTGCGGCGTGAACTGCCTGCTGGACAAGGATGCTCAGGACCCATTCATCGGCACGTCGAACCTGCGCGCTTACGGCGTGAAGGTGTACAAGGCCACGGCGGAGAATTCCCCGTTCGGCAACCCGGTGCCCTGCGGCGACGACGGCACCGAGATCATTCACGACTCCAGCGACCCGCGCCTGAAGGCATGGGCGCCTGACTACGAGGGGAGGAAGCAGGCATGAGCCATCCGGCAATCGTGACCGACCTGAACAAATGTGTCGGTTGCCTGGCATGCAGCGTTTCGTGCAAGGCGTTCAACGGCGTGCCGATCGGCAGCTTCTGGAACAAGACGCTGCGCATCGGGCCGTACCCGACCGCCGAGGGTTCGGGGCATTTCCCGGACGTGTACACGTACTTCCTGACCGTGCAGTGCCAGCACTGCAAAGACCCCGAGTGCGTGAAGGTGTGCCCGACCGAGGCCAGCCACATCGCCGAGGACGGCACCGTGCAGATCGACAAGTCGAAGTGCATCGGCTGCCAGTTCTGCGCCATGAGCTGCCCTTACGGCGTGCGCTACCTCAACACCGAGGAGCGCGTGGTCGAGAAGTGCACGCTGTGCGAGCAGAAGACCGCGCAGGGCGGCTTGCCGCAGTGCGTGGCCCAGTGTGGCGGTTTCGCGCGCTTCTTCGGCGACCTGGACAAGGGCATCGAGACGTTCGTGGGTCCGTACAACAAGACGCTCGGCGAGCTGACGGGCGAATCGGGCGACTACCCAATCAAGCCGTACAAGGATTCCGACGTGCATCATCTGCCCGATGTGGGGAACCATCCGTCTTTCCGCTACATCCTGCGCAACCACGAGTGGAAGGGAGAGGAGTAGATCATGGAACTGCAATGGCCTTTGATTCTGTTCACCACCCTTACCGCCTGGGCGTGCGGCGTGTTCGGCGCGCAGGGGGTGCTGGCGCTGAAGGGTGCGGGGAAGAAGTCGCAGCAGCTGCTGGCCGTGGTGTCGTGTGTGCTGCTTGCGGTGGGCGGCATCTGCGTGTTCTTCCACCTGCAGCACTGGGAGCGCATCTTCAACGGCTTCGGCCACATCACCAGCGGCATCACGCAGGAGCTCATCACGATCGTGGCGTTCGTGGTGGTGGCCGTGGCGTACTTCGCGGCGGCCCGCAAGTCCGAGGACGGCGGCACGCTGCCGAAGTGGATGGCCGTGCTGGCGATCGCGATCTCGGTCGTGCTCGCGGCCGTGTGCGCGCACAGCTACATGATGCCGGCGCGCCCGGCGTGGAACTCCGTGCTGGAGGTGCTGTCCATCGTGGGCGCCGCCTGCCTGCTCGGCCCGGCCACCGTGGCCGTGGTGCTGGCGATTAAGGGCGAGGACACCGCCGAGCTGGGCATGCCCGCCGTCGTGGGCTCCGCCGTCGGCGCCGCGTGCACGGCAGCCTACGCCGCCTACATCCAGATGGCCGGCGGCTCGTTCGCCCAGGTGGGCTACTACTTCGACCCCACGCACCCCACCAAGGCCATGGTCGACGCCGGCGCCGCCATCGGCGACCAGGCCGCCCTGCTGTGGCTCGGCGCGGTGGTCGTCGGCGCCATCGTGCCCCTGGCCTGCTGCCTGCTCGCCAAGAAGAAGGGCGACGAGGCCAGCTGGAAGCTCTTCGGCGCGGCTGCCGCGGTGGCCGCCCTGGCCGGCGCCGTCTGCCTCCGCGTAGCCTTCTACGGCGCGGGCCTGAGCGTCTTCATGTTCTACTAGGGCGCCGGCAAAGTGGGACGAAGGGACAGTCCCTTCGTCCCACTCGCGGGCGGTTCGATTCCGCCGCCCGGCCCCTGCCGCCCGATCCGTAGGGCCGAGCGAGAGCTCGGCCCGCAAAAGGGAGCGCGAAGCGTGACACCGAATTCTTCGAACGCCCGCGCTCCCTGGAAGGCGGTGACGCGCCCTTCGGGCGCTGCCAAATCGGGGTGGAGCTCTCGCTCCGCCCTACGAAAACGGCCATGCCGCCGACTGACCCCTCCCCGGCGGCGTGGCGACCCTTGAAAACCAGCTCCCTTCCGCAAGCGGCCCCTTCCGCTTGGAGACATCCCATTCCCCTAACCCCCTTGCAAACAGGAATGTCTCCAAGCGAAAGGGGCCGTTTTGCGTCCCAAAGTGCGCAACGCGCCTACGTGTGGGTTGCCTTGTGTTTCGGATTTGCGCTTGTGGGCGTTTTAACGTAGCCAGCCCAGTTCGAACAGATAATCGGGAGCTATTTTCCCAGGTCAATAAGTTGAACATATTGGCTCTTGTTGACGCTTGAGCGTTAAAACACCCACAAACGATAATTCCTGCCAATGGGATGGTTTGCGGTCTGCAATGAGTCGTCCTGCTTTGGGTAAAGCGTACCCGGTTACGGTTGCTAAGCGCGATTCGGGTTGTTTCTGCGTGGAGCGGGTCGAAATCCGTTCTGTATACAGAACAAAAATGGGTGAAATCTGTTCTGTATACTGAACAGAATGATGGCGAAGGCGCGCGGTGGTGTGCGCTGGTGCGAGGAAGGAACAACTATGCAGGAAGTGCTGTTTGTGGAATACCCGAAGTGCTCGACGTGTCGGAAGGCGAAGGCGTGGTTGGACGCGCATGGCGTGGCGTATGTCGATCGCGACATTGTGGCCGACAACCCCACGGCTGCCGAGCTGGCCGAATGGCACGCGAAAAGCGGGCTGCCGCTGCGCCGGTTCTTCAACACCAGCGGGCAGCTGTATCGCCAACTCAACGTGAAGGTGCAGCTCGACGCGGGCATGTCCGACGCGCAGGCCTACGACCTGCTGGCAACGAACGGCATGCTGGTGAAGCGCCCGATCGTCGTTGGCCCCGACTTCGTGCTTACCGGCTTCAAAGAGGCGGACTGGGAAGCGGCCCTGCTATAAGCCAGCGTTGCGATGAATGTTAACCCGCTTTTGCTCTAGCGGAACACTGCTCAACGCGTGCACCCGAAAATTCAGGTGGCTACTGGGCTCTGGGGCGTAGGGCTGAGCAGATGATGCACTTCAAATAGGCTGCCTTGCAAGAAGACTCGTAGGGAAGAGCGAAAGCTCTTCCCCAACTAGAAAGCGCGAAGCGCGTCGCCAAATTCCCGCTGGGGAAGCAGTGACGCGCTTCGCGCTTGTTTGTTGCGGGCGGAGCTTTTGCTCCGCCCTACGTTGTGGCTTACGGGGCATCTGCTCCCTTCACCAGCTTTTATGCGAGCTGCTCGGTGAAGTCGCTGGGCGGGATGATGCACATGCGCGTGCCGTTTTGCAGGCGGATGCGGCCGATGTGCAGCTTCAGGCGCCCGGCCGTTTCCAGGTCGGTCATGCCGAAGCGCGACACCACCAGCTTCTGGCTTGCCTTGCCAGCCAGGGCGTACACGCGGCGCACGTCTTTCTCGTGCTCGCGCTCCTGCTTGTCAAGCGGCATCTCGGCGCTGTCGTAGTACTCGCGGCACGGGATGAAGCCGGCCACGAACCCGGCAACCACCAGCATCTTCGGCGACAGGCCCGCAACTTGATCGTACGGCACAACCTGCACGGCATCGGAGGCGTCGATGGTAGGGGCCAGCAGGCGAGCGCGGAAGCGTGCGGCCATGGCGGCGGCGGAGTTGTCCTCGCCGGCCAGGCACAGGCTGCGCACCACGGCCGGGGCGGTTGCTCCCGCCTCGCCGGTTACCAGCTCGGCAAGCTTGTCCAGCAGTGCGGAACCTTCAAGCCCTGCGGCAGCTTCGATCACGGAAAGGCCTGCTGCGTGCGCATCGGCAACGCGCTTGGCGCCCACCACGTGGTCGATCTCGCCCGTGCCCACGGCCTGCGCGCCGCCCAGCACGTCGCGCAGCGCTGCCACCAGGCCCCCGTTGCGCTCGTCGGCGTACGTGCGCAGGTTCGCAATGGCGGAGCTGTTGGCCAGCCAGTCGTTGTAGCCGCACCAGCAGCGCCATGCCAGCGCGTTCTCGGGGTTTGCCACCAGGTCAAGCGCCGTCAGCACGTGCGCCGGCACGCAGCGCGCGTTGTCGCGGATGTCGCCGCGCACGGGCTGACGGTCGGTCAGGATGCGCGCGGGAACCTTTGCGGCCAGCAGGGCCTTCGTGATGTTGCGCGCCCAGATGCCGTTCGGCACGGCCACCACCACGTCGGCCGGGGGTGCGCCTTTGGCAACGGCGTCGGCCACGCGCTTGGCCACGCCCACGAATTCGTTTTCGGGCTCGGGGAAGTCAAGCACCTCGGTTGCGCCTGCGGCAGCGTTGTCTGCGGGCCGGAATGCCACGGACTCCACATCCGGGTCGGCCAGTAGCTTCGCAGCAGCCTGCGCGCCCGCGGCGCACGTGCGGCACTCGGTCAGCTCAACGTCGGCGGCGCCGGCGTGTGCATCCGTGAACTCGTCCAGGCCGGCGGCGTACGGGTAGCTGTCGTACACTTCCACGCAGGCCACGCGGTCGCCCGCAACGGTAAGCGATTCGCGTGCCACCAGGCCCGCCAGCAGCTGCGATGCCTTGCTGATGCGCTGGTAATCGTCCACAAACACGTGGGCGAACGCGTGGGCATCGCGCGCGCCGGCATGGCTGCGCAGGTAGTTCACGGCCAGGTTGCCCAGTTCGGGCTCAAGGATGCTGCGCGTGAACGCCAGGTTCGCCTTCACCAGCTCGTGGATGTTCGATTCCTCGCCGGCCAACAGCCAGTTCTCGTCGTCGTCGGCAAGCTCGGTCCAGCTGCGGTAGAAGAACTTCAGCATCTCGCGCAGGCGCTTCGGACGCAGGCCGCTGACCTTCATGTCCTCAAGCAGGAACAGCTTCTCGTAATCAGTGAGCAGGCGCGGCTCGCGGCCCGACCAACGGATGGCCTCGGCGTCGCCCATCACGTCGAGCGCCAGCGCGCGCGGCGTGGCAACCGCAACGTCGGCGGCGCTTACGCCCGCAGCTTCGGCGGCGGCGTCAAGGCGCGCCTTGAACGCCAGCGCGGCTTGCGGCGTGGCGCACAGCACCAGCACGTTGGTGGCTTTTGCGCCCTGCTTCAGTACCTTGACCGCACGGTTGATAAGTTCCTGCGTTTTGCCGGTGCCCACACCGCCAACGATGCGCGTTGCGGCAACCTGCGATTGATCCTGCGTCATTTCAGACCTCCCAGCTGATGTCTGCTTATACCTATATATATGGCGAACGCGTTGGTCCTGTGCCCCGCTGCGAGCATTGACGCTCTTGCGCGGCGAACGTCAGAACCATGCGTTTCAATGAGCGAACGCGCAAGAGCGTCCGCAGCGTATTCCGTAAAGCAACAAACACTTTACCTTGCGTTCGCGAAACGCCCCTTCGCCACGTGCGGCGATGCTTGCCGGCTGCGACGGGGGAGTGGGACACCGGGAGTGTCCCTTTGGCCCACTTTTGCGCTTCGCGAAATGGAGGGGTGCGAGGCGAAGCGCGCTTCAATGGTGCAAGGGGGAGCGGCACCCTCTTCTGTGGGGAGGGAGGGGGGTGAGAGAGCGCTGCTCCCGGGTAGAAGGTGGCCTATCCCCCAAGGCCCTTGCTAAGCCACCCTCTACCCGGGAGGCCGGGCGCGCGGCCCGGCGATTCCCGTCGTGCTGCGCGGGAAGTACCAGTTCCCGCGCTGGCTGCCGGCCGGCAAGGCGCCTGTGCGCCCGCCGCCCGCAAGCCCCGCCAGCGTGCACGTGCCGCCGGCGGTAAATCCTGCAGCAACGGCGTTGCCGCAGGTCAAACAACTACTCGTTCTTCTCCAGCGTAACTTTCTCGCCTTTCTTGGCGATCAGCGGCATGGTGATGGCGTTCGCGGGGCACGCGTCTACGCAGCTGCGGCACTTCGTGCACTCGCTCCATGCGGCCTCGGAAAGCTCGGGATGGCGCGGGTCGATGCCCTCGTTGCAGGCCTTGCCGCAGCGGCCGCATGTGGCGCCCTTGCTGGTTTCCAGGCACTTCGCGTCGTCGATGGTGGGCTTGAACGTGCGGTTCAGCTTCGCGATAAGGCTCATGAACGCCGACAGCGGGCACAGCTTGTGGCACCACTTCTTGAACAGCACCACTTCAGCGATCAGTAGCGCCGGCACCACGATGAGCGACCACGTGACGTCGCCCTGGCCGAACAGGTTCACCAGCAGCAAAATGGTGGCGAACGTCAAGCCGATGGGGCACACCAGGCAAAACACCGGGAAGCCGAAGATGAACGTGGACACCAGCGCGCCGCCCAGCACGAAATGACGGGCGTCAACGGCGTCGCCGCGCTTCTTTGCGCAGCTGGCGCAGCCGGCCAGGCCCTTCGCGTCCTTCTCGCAGCCGGTGGCAAGCGTGGCCTTCTCCTCGTCGGTCAGCGGGGCCACGTTGGCGGCCTTGGTGCCGTCGGCGTCTTCGGCCTTCGCTTCCTTAGCCTGCGGCTTGCTGAACAGGTCGCGCAGCTTTTGCACCAGCGGCACCGGGCAGATCCAGCCGCAGAACGCGCGGGCGAAGATGACGATAAGCACCACCATGATGACCAGCGACACCAGTGCGCGCGGCACCATCATCTTGCTGGCAAGCATGGTGCCCAGCGCGCCCAGCGGGCACAGGATGGAGATGTCCCAGATGCCCGGCGCTGAAATGGTGCCGATGCCCAGGTTCGTCAAAAAACCGACGAACACGATGACGATGACGGCAAGCGCCGTTAAGGTGCGCAGCGTCTTCGAATTCTTTTTCATGACCGCACCTTACCTTTCTACCTGGTCAAGCGGCTGGATGGTGATTGCTCGCGCCGTGGCGCCCTCGGAAATGGAACCGTTTTGCAGCGACACGCACACGCTTTCGCAGGCACCGCAGCCGTTGCATTTATTCTCAAGGACCACCGGGCGATTGTCGCCGTCAAGCTCCATGGCCTGGTAGGGGCACGCATCGTAGCAGAAGCGGCAGCCGATCAACTTGTACGCCAGGCACCAGTCGGTGTTGATGACGGCGCGGCCGATGATGGTGTTCTCCTTCGTGGCGCCGGCAGGCAGTTCAAGCGCCTTCGTGGGGCAAGCACTCACGCACAGCGGCGTGCCGCCGTTTTCTTCGGTGCACCAGTCGCAGTAGTTGTCGCTGAAATCGAGCGTTGGCGTGCGCATGTTCAGGATGCCGTCTTCGATGTGCGCCGGGCGAATGACGTCGCGCGGGCAGATCTCGTAGCATTTCTCGCAGCGGATGCACGCGCTGATCAGGCGCTCGTCGTCCTGGCCTCCCGGAGGGCGAATGATGGCCTGCGGGGCCACGTACTTCAGCCCGCCCAAGCCCAGCATCACGGCGGCGCCGCCGATGCCAAGGCACAGCGTGCGGCGGGTCATGCCGCCGGTCTTCTCCTGATTTTCGGCAGCTTGCGCCCTTGCCGCGCCCGCTGCCTGGCTCGTCTTGTCCGCGCGGTCTTCGGGCAGGTCCGTGCGGTTTTCTGTAGTAGTCATCGCTCCTTCTTTCGTTCGCCCGATGTCGGCCCCCACGCCGGCGCCCTCCACGCCGGGAAACCTTGCAGTGTCACCGCGGCGCGCGCCGGTTTCAGCGCGCGCGCCGCGGGCGGTGCCTATTCCTCGTCGGTGAGGACGTCGTCCAGAAACGCCTTGTCGGTGTTCAGGAAGCCATCGGTCAGATACGCCAGGCCCTGGTACAGGTCGGTTTTCGCGAAACGCTTCATGTCGGCCGTCATCATGGGCACCCAGGACAGCAGATGATCTTCCAGGAAGTTCTGCTGCGTGGTTAGAAGCGCGGCGGCCTCGTCCTCGTCGCCGCGGCGCAGTGCCTCGACGGTGCGGTTGGCCAGGATCTGCTCGAACTCCAGCTCCAGCGCCACGTGGTCTTCGCCTTCCTTCCAGCTGTCCTGCTTGTCCAGGCCGGCGGAACGGTAAATGGCCAACACTTCGTCGCGGGCGTCCTGCATGAGCAGGCGCTTCTCGGACGTGTACACGCTCTCGAACGGGTAGGCGGCCGAGAAGGCGTCCACGCCGTGGCCGATGAACACGCGCGTGTAATCCACGGCCAGGTCGGTCAGGCTGTTCTCCCAGGTGTTGGACAGGTACTTCGCCAGACGCAGGTAACCCTCGTCAACATCGGAGTTGCCCGTGGCGGCGGGGAAGCGCATACCGTGCAGCTGGTCAAGCAGTTCTTGGTCGATTTCCACGCGGAACAAGCGGCTGAGCAGGCCGTACGTTGCGGCACGCTGCTCAATCAGCTTGATAAGCTCGTCCATGGTTGCCTCTTCGGCGGTGTTGGTGTTCTCGGCCATGATTAGTTCTCCTCGTATTCAGCTGTGGGTTCGTCCACGACATCTGCCAGCATTTCCAGGCCCTGCTTACCGATTTCGGTGGTAAACCACGCCTTGCGCCATTCAAGCGCGTCGCATTTTTCCAGTTTGTCCACGAAGTGCGGCGCGTACAGGCGCGGCTTTTGCACCAGCGGGTCGTTGTCCACAACACCGTTGATGGTGGGCGTGGTGGCGCCGGACGCGTCGTTGCACAGCATAAGGATGCGCTTGTAGATGGTGGCGTACTTCGCGTCTTCCTCAAGCAGGGCGCGCAGGCGGTCGATGGGCTTGTCGGAATCAAGTTTTGCCTGGCCAGCCTCGGTGATGCGCCAGAACACCTCAACGGGTTCGGCGGCTTCCAGATACTCCACGCCGTCCACGACGACGGTCTTCGGCTCGGTTTCAACCTCGTCGGCCGGCGTGCCGTCGGCGGTGACGCGCTCGATGGCGCCGGCGCGCTCAAGCAGGCTGCACAGGTTTGCGGCCGTGTACACGCTGAAGTTGTCTTCCTGCAGTTTGTCGACGTGCGCGTTCACGTCGGTGACGGTTTGCGGCTCTTCAACGAAGGCCAGGATGCCCAGCAGCACCTTGCGGCGCGGGGCCATGGATTTGAACAGGTCGTCGATGCGCTCTTCGGGTGTGCGCGTGTCGACGGGCTCGGCCGGCTGTTCGCCGGGCGTATCGGTTGCAGCGCTGATAGCAGCGATGTCGCCGCCCTCGTCCTCTTCTTCGTCGGCGCCGGTGTCCTCTAGTGGATCGAACTCATCAAGTTCGGAATCGAACAGATTGAAAGTGGAATCAGACATGCTCCGCCCCTCCCAGACATTGCTTACAACAAAACAAGCGCCAGCCCAAGCGGCTCGACGCTACAGTGCCGGCCCGTCAGGCCGACTCCGGGAACTTCACCCCTGAAGTTCCGACTTTTGCAAACATGTCTGCCGCGCGCCTCTCGCACGCAGGCGGACTCCCCGCAACCGATGATAGGGGTGGCGCGCCGGCGGTGTCAAGGGTTGATTTCGCGCGGTTCGTTATGCTTTCTGTAGGATAAAAGCAAGCCTGCCTGCAACGCTTTCGGCAACTGGCGTTTGACAACGCGCCGGCGGTTGCGCGATACTTCGCGACGGGGTTTGGGGAAGAATCCAAGTGGAAGGCGGTACCGACGCGCGCGGGGGCGTGCGCGGTCCGCATTGCTCTCAGGAAAGGAAGACGAGCCATGACCGCTTTTATTCGACCCTCTTTAATTTTGCGTATGGACCTGGACGAACGTTTATTCAACGACGAGCAGGTTGCCGACATCAAGCGCTCGTATTCCTACGTGGCGCCGCCGCTGGTGCAGTCGCATGCGCCGGCCGATGAAGCGCGCGTGGAGAACGTGATGCGCTTCATGATCAAGCTGCACCGCCCGTATTGGGACAAGTCCAACGCCGACGCCGAAGAGTTGTGGCAGGGCGTCATGCCAAAGTGGCTGCACAACATGTTCGCGAAGGTGTCGAACACCATCACGGCTGCTAACAACATTCACGCTGAAAACGGCGAGCCGGCGTTTCCGTATCACTGGCTTGAGCTGGAGTTCGGCGACAACGCGCTTATGGCGGTGAAGACGGGCAGCGACTCGTCGTTCCCGGCCGAGGGCGTGGACATGGTCGAGCGCGTGCGCGACCTTATGAACGAGGGCGCGCTGGGCGAAGGCATCGCGTGCGTGCGCATCCCGTCGCGCGCCAGCTACGAGGCGCAATTGGCCGCCGCCGAGGCGGCGCAGGCGCAAGCCGAGGCCGATCAGGCTGCTGGGGTTGCGGAAGAGCAGGCTGCCGAGGTCGACGAAGCTGCAGGTCAGGAAGCCGTTGCGGCCGCCGATGTCGTTGCCGAGGGCGAGGCCGCTGAGTTTGCTGAGGCAGGCGAGGCAGATGCGGCCGAGCAGCCCGAGCCCGCGTTTGCGGCTCCGGTGCTCCCCGCGTTCGACGTGGACTACGGCACCTGGGGCATCGAGTACGCCGACGGCACCGTGCGCGAGTTCGATGCAGCAACGGGCGCGTTCAAGTAGCGTTTTCGCGAAGGCGGGGCAGTCAGCCTCTGCCTTCGCGCTGTTTGCCGGCGTTAACGTTTCAGGTCGTGGGGGCGACTGGTGTGGGGAACCGCTATACTGGCGGTTTGCAAGGGGGTAGACGAGAAAGGGGCAGCAATGCCAAGTGCAAAGAATTTCTTCGGTCTGCTCGAAAAACTGCAGAGCGCCGATATCACGGTTCACCAGAACCGCTGCGCCGTTGTGCGCAATCGTAACGCAAAATGCCTGAAATGCGCCGAAGTGTGCACGTCAGGCTGCATTTCTTATGAGGACAACGAGCTGATCATCTCGCCGGAAAAGTGCATCGGCTGCGGCACGTGCGCCACCGTGTGCCCGACGTGCGCGCTTGAGGCGCACCGTCCCAACGACGCCGAGCTGCTGCATCAGTGCATCCAGGCTATGCGTGCCGCCGATGGTGAGGTCATCATCGCGTGCGAGCAGATCGTGAATGCCGCCGAAGGCCTGATCGACCGCACGAAGGTCGTGTCCGTCACGTGCCTGGGTCGCGTCGAGGAAAGCCTGCTTACCACGCTGGCCGTTGCCGGCGCCAAGCACGTCAGCCTTGTCGAAGGCAAGTGCGGCGAATGCCCGCACGCCACCGGCTTCCACATGGCCGAGCAGGTGCGCGACACCGCCAATACGCTGCTGGAAACCTGGAACAACGGCATGCGCGTTGACCTGGTAGCCAAGTTCCCGCGCTGCGCGCGCCTGGAGGGCAAGGCCAGCTTCGACGCCGACAAGCGCCACTTCTTCGAGGAAATGAAGTCCGAGGCCAAAACGGCCGCCGGCACCACGGCCGACTTCGCCGTGAAGGAAACGCTGGGAATCGAGGACAAGCCCGAGTCGCGTTTCCAGAAGGTTATGGAAGACGGCACGCTGCCGCATTTCATCCCCGATCGCCGCGAGCTTTTGCTGAACAGCCTGGCCAGCCTGGGCGAGCCGCAGGACGTCATGATCGAGACGCGTCTGTGGGGTCACGTCATCATCGACCCGGACAAATGCGGCAGCTGCCAGATGTGCGCCACGTTCTGTCCGACGGGCGCCATCAGCAAGTTCACCGACGAGGACGGCACGTTCGGCGTGGAGCACTTCCCGGGCGATTGCGTGAAGTGCCGCTGCTGCACCGACATCTGCCCGAAGCAGGCACTGACGTTGTCCGACGAGGTGTTCGCCGTCGACTTGCTGTCGGGCGCGGTAGAGCGCTACGAGATGAAACCGCTGGCGCACCCCATCGGCGACCCGCACCAGATTTGGCACACCATGAAAGACCTGCTCGGCTGCGACCAGGTTTACGAACGCTAAGCAAGCAAGAGGCCGTCCCAAGGGGCGGCCTCTTTTGCGCGTGGTTACGGCTTACTGCACCCTTTCAGCCCGCTTTCAGGGTTCACCGTATACTGTTGGATGAACGATTGCGCCTCCCCATGTCGTTTGCTTGCTGGCGTTTGGTTGGCGCGGCGTGGCTGGCGGGGCATTCGTGCTTGGCTTGGCGCGAACTTGCGGTTATGAAAGGCACACCATGCAGATTCTCATCGTGGAAGACGACGTACGCCTGGCGCAGGCGCTTGCGCATATCTTGACGGAAAATCATTACGGCGTCGACGTGGTGCACAACGGCGCCGATGGCCTGGCGTATGCGGAAAGCGGCATCTACGACGTGGTCATCCTTGACGTCATGCTGCCGAAGATGGACGGCTTCACCGTGGTGGCCGAGCTGCGCCGCAAAAGCGTCAGCACGCCGGTGCTGCTGCTGACGGCGCGCGACGCCGTGCCCGACAAGATCACCGGCCTTGACAGCGGCGCCGACGACTACATGACCAAGCCGTTCAGCCCCGCCGAGCTGCTGGCGCATTTGCGTGCGCTCACGCGTCGCCAGGGCGAGGTGGTGTTCGAAAAGCTTGCGGCGGGCGACTTGTCGCTGAACCTGGAAAGCTACGACCTGACGTGCGGGCAGAAGACCATCCACCTGTCGTTCAAGGAGTTTTCCCTGGCGAAAGTGCTTATGAGCAACCCGGGCCAAGTGGTGTCGAAAGAGCTGCTCATCGAGCGGGTGTGGGGCATCGAGTCCACGGCCGAGGACAACAACGTGGAAGCCTACGTCAGCTTCCTGCGCAAAAAGATGCGCTTCCTGGGATCGAAAGCGTGCATCGAGACCATCCGCAAGGCCGGTTATCGGCTTGCCGTCGACGGCCAGTCTGCGGCGTAAGGCGGCGCGCGCATGCTGAAGAAGCTCCGCATCAAGTTCATCGCCCTGAATATGATCACCGTTGCCGTGGTGCTGACGGCGGTGTTTGCCACCATCTGCGTGGTGAACTACCAGCAAAGCGTGGCGGTGGTTGAGGCCACGCTGAACGACGTGGTGAACCAGGCGTCCGATCATCAGGGAAAACAGCAGCCGGGCAAAGATGGCCAGCCAGGCAAAGACGGCCAGCCCGATGGAGGCGCGGCCCCGGAGGGCGAGGGTACTTCGGCCGATCAGGCCGCCGCAAGCGGGGAAGGCGGCCAGCCTGCCGCCGCGGCGCAAACGCCTGACGGCGGCTCGGCTTCGGCCGCCTCTTCCTCTGACGCGACGGGCAAGGATTCTCCTGCCGCAACCGGCGCCGGCGCAAGTGCGCTTATTGCCGGCATCGCCGATGATGCGGACGGGTTCGGTGGGCCCACCATCGGCGGGCGCGACAAGGGCGGCGGGCAGGTTATTCCCGTGGCGCTGTTTACGGTAGACGCCAACGGTGTCACGGCGGCGTCGGGTCGCTTCAACACGGCATCCATCAGCGACGACGTGCTTGAGCAGGCAGGCGCCGAGCTTGCCGATGCCGCCGAGGGCTTCGGCAAGCTTTCCGATTCCGGCTTGTTCTACTTGAAGCGTCAGGCGGGCGGCGACATGTATCTGGCGTTCGCCGACATCAGCTCGGCGCGGGGCTGGGAAAGCCTTGCGGCCACGCTTGCCGTCATCGAGGTTGCCACGCTGGCCGTGTTCTTCGTCATCAGCCTGTTCTTCAGCCGCTGGGCGCTTGGCCCCGTGGCGCGTGCGTGGGTGCAGCAGCGCCGGTTCGTGGCCGACGCCAGCCACGACCTGAAAACGCCGCTTACCGTCATCCTGGCGAACACGTCCATTGCCCTTGAGCGCCCCGAACGCAGCGTTGCCAGCCAAAGCCAGTGGCTTGAAAGCACGCAGCACGAGGCCGAGGCCATGCAGGGCCTGGTGGGCGATTTGCTGGAGCTGGCGAAGATGGACGAGGAAGAGGCCGCCGCAAGCGCGGGAGCGCCGCGGGCGAATTTCGAGCTCGTTGACCTGTCCGACCTGGTAGAAGGCGAGCTTTTGCAGTTCGAGTCCGTGGCGTTCGAGCGCGGCGTGCAGCTGGAACCGTACGTGCAACCCGGCATCTTGCTTCTCGGCAACGAGCAGCGCCTGCGCCGGCTGGCAGGCACGCTTATCGACAACGCATGTAAGTACGTTGACGAAGGCGGCGTGGTGGAGGTGACTCTTTCGGAGACGGGCAAGTACGCGAAGCTTGCGGTTCGCAATACCGGTGCGCCTATTGCACCCGAAGACCTGCCGCATGTGTTCGATCGCTTCTATCGCGCGGACAAGGCGCGCACCAGCGGCACGGGCGGCCACGGCCTGGGGCTTGCCATCGCGCGCGCCATCGCCGAAGAGCATCGCGGCACGTTAACGGTTGCCAGCACGCAAGAGGCGGGCACTACGTTCACGGCAACGCTTCCAATAAAGTAAGAGCTGCGGAGGCGCAGGCTGTCCGGACATCGTTTAGTGCTGGCCGGGCGGTGCGGCGACGGCGGCCCAGATGAAGCAGCCGACCCACCCGCCCCCGCCCAGGGGGGGCAATTCCGCCGACGCAAACAACGCCCCAT